>NZ_AP019827.1:306135-612270 GCF_008327825.1 Leptotrichia shahii
AAAAAATTTATTTAAAAAGTATTGACTATTTAGAAAAATAAATTATACTAATAGTGTAAGTATTTTTTAGTGACTGTTTTGCGGAGGAATGAAGAATAATGTTTTACAGTAAAAAAGAAATACAAAAGTTAATTGACAATCTGGACATTGTTCAAGTGATTGGTGAATATGTTAATTTGAAAAAGGCAGGTTCAGATTATAAGGGGCTATCTCCGTTTAAGGAGGAAAAGACCCCTTCCTTTACAGTCAGTCCAGTAAAAAATATTTTTAAAGATTTTAGTACTCAAATTGGTGGAAGTGTAATTTCATTTTATATGAAAATTAATGACATTGGATTTATTCAGGCGGTTGAGGAATTGTCACAAAAGTATAATATTCCGCTAAAAAAAAATAGGGGATATGAGATAGTTAATCAGGAAATTGAGAAAAAAAAGGCTGTAAATAAGGAATATTTTGAAATAATGAAGGAAGCTCAGATATTTTTTAGGGAAAATATCGAGAAGTATGATGAAGCATTGGAATATATGAAGGAGCGGGATTTTTCGCTGGATGAAATAAATAAGTTTGGAATCGGATTTGCTTCTAGCTCACGGGATGAGTTATTTCGATATTTACTAAAAAAGGATTTTCCAGAACAGAAAATAATGGAACTGGGACTTGTCAAAAGAAATGAAAATGGAGAAATCTATGATAGTTTCAGAAATAGAATAATTTTTCCAATTTATAATGCAGATGCCCAAATTGTTGGATTTGGAGGACGGATAATTGAGAAAAATACTAACTTGCCTAAATATCTAAATTCTCCAGATTCGCCTATTTTTAAAAAAGGAAATGAACTTTTTGGAATAAAGTACCGAGGGGAAAATATTAGAAAAAAAGGTTTTGCGATGCTAATGGAAGGTTATCTCGATGTGCTGACAGCTCAGAAAAATGGGTTTGAAAATGCGGTAGCAAGTCTTGGAACGGCATTTACCGAAGAGCAGGGAGAGCTTTTGAAAAGATATACGGATAAGGTATTGATTTCATACGATAATGATGAAGCAGGGAAAAATGCAATTGTAAAAGCTGGATATATTTTGAAAAAATATGATTTTGATGTAAAGTGCCTAGTTATGGATGGAAGTGAGAAGGATCCTGACGAGTTTTTGAGAAAAAATGGGAAAAGGGCTTTTATTGAAGTTGTAAAAAAATCGGAAGAAATTTTTGACTTTTTGACAAAGGAAGTTTCAAAGGATTTGGATTTAAATAATATAAATGGTGAGAAAAAGTTTATTGAAAGATTAAAGCCATTTTTTTCAAATATTACGAATAATCTTAGTAAAAATCTATATTTACAGCGATTGTCAGTCAATTTTGGAATTAACGACTTTGTATTGGAAGAATCGCTAAAAAATATATCAGGTGAAACTTCACAAAGAAAAAAAAGAAAAGATTACGGAAATCAAAAAGTTCAATATAAAAAGTTAAAAGAAGACTTGAATATTGCATTGGAAGAACAGACACTTATGTACATTTTGGAATTTTACGATTCTGAAAGGAAAAGATGCGAAGAATTGTTAAATAAGGAATTTAGCCATTCTTTGTTTAATGAGCTAATAAAAAAACTAAAACTTGTAAATTTTGATATAGTACAGCTTGATAAAAATGACATTAGCGAAGAAAGCAGAGAAGTTGTAACACAATTAAAATTACGGGCAGATAAGGATATTAAGTACAAGGATAGCTATTTTAAAGATAGATATTTTATGGAAGTTTATTCTGGATGGTTTGAGCGTGAAATAAGAGAGGAAAGTAAAAAGTCAGAAGAAGAAAATAATAAAATAAAAAAAATTGAGTTAAGAAAATTGTTGTTAAAAATAAAAAATATTAATAAAATTGATGAAATAAAGAAATTATATGATGAATTTATATTGATAAGGAGACTGGGTTATGTCTGATAAAAAACAAAATTTAAAAAATAGTCTCGCAAATTTTATAAAACAGGCACGAGAGCAAAAAGTTGTAAGTTACGAAGAAATAAATTCTGTTTTGTCTATCGGATTTTCAACTGAAAAAATTGATCAGTTAATAAAAAAACTGACTGATGACGGTGTTCAAATTGTAGATACGATAAAGGAAAAGGAAGATTTGTTAAAAGTTCCTGAATCTATGGAAGATATTGAAAAAATGGAATTAACAGATTTTGAAGATTCGCATGATGAGTTTGTAGAGAGTGAAATTGATGATTCGGAAGTGGATAAATTGTTGCAGACAGATCTATTGAAAATGGCTGAAAGTATGGATGTGGATGAGCCGATAAAGATGTATTTAAGAGAAATCGGGCAAATTCCGTTACTTAGCTATGAAGAGGAAATTGATTATGCTCAAAGAGTTTTAAATGGGGAAGAAGAAGCTAAACAAAAATTAATTGAATCAAATTTAAGACTTGTTGTCAGTATTGCAAAAAAGCACACAAATCGTGGCTTAAAAATGCTGGATTTAATTCAAGAGGGGAATATGGGTCTTATGAAAGCTGTAGAAAAATTTGAATATGAGAAGGGATTCAAATTTTCAACTTATGCAACTTGGTGGATTAGACAGGCTATAACACGTGCAATTGCTGATCAGGGAAGAACAATAAGAATACCTGTTCATATGATTGAAACGATTAATAAAATTAAAAAGGAAAGCAGAATAATTCTTCAGGAAACTGGAAAAGAGCCGACTGCGGAAGAATTGGCTGAAAAACTTGAATTACCTGTTGAAAAAGTAAAAAGTATTCTTGAAATGAATCAAGATCCAATCTCGCTGGAAACTCCAGTTGGAAGTGAAGAAGATAGCGAACTGGGAGATTTTGTAGAAGATGACAAATTTGCAAATCCTTATGATGCGACAACAAGAGTCCTTTTAAAGGAACAGCTTGATGATGTGCTGAAAACATTAAACGAGCGGGAAGAGATGGTACTTAGATATAGATATGGACTGGATGATGGTTCCCAGAAGACTTTGGAGGAAGTTGGAAAAATATTTAATGTAACAAGAGAACGTATCAGACAGATTGAGGTAAAAGCATTAAGAAAGTTAAGACATCCGAGCAGAAGAAAAAAACTGGAAGATTATAGGAGCTAAAATTATTATTTAGCTCCTTTTAGATATTCAGTATAAATAATTTAGCAGGGTATTAAATAGCTAAAGTGTAATTTCATCGGTTTTTATGTCATAAAATAAATAAAAAATAAAATAAGGGGAGAAGTAAATGTTAGCCAAAATTTTTGAAGATATTAGGAAGAAGGGAAGTTTTAGTTTTGAAAAAATCATTGAGAATTATACAATGAGTGATGATGAATTTTTTGAATTTCTAAAATTTGTTCATCTGGAAAATATCCCTGAAGTTAGAAATTCAACTGATGGAAGTGATTTTATTGTGTTAGAGGATGAAAATGTTTTTATTGCGGAAAAAGACATTATAAAATCATATTTAGAAAATATAAAGGAAAAATATGAAGAATTTGAGAAAAAGAGCGAGAGTGAAAAGGAAAATGAGGAATTAATTGATAAATATCTGAAAATTGCTGTAAAGGAAAGCCTGCTTTATTCAAAATATGGATTTTCATTTTTGGATACGGTTCAGGAGGCTACGCTTGGAATTATGTCAGGGCTGAATTATTATAGTCAAATTACAGAAATTACAAAAGATCCTGAATTTTTTATAAAAAATTTTGCTGTAAGATATATTTTGGAATTTCAAAAGGAATTGTTAAAAGATATTAAATCTTCAGAATTATCATATATTTTGTATTTGAAAGTAAAAATGGATAAAAGTATGGGACTTTCAATGAAGGAAATAAGCAGGCAAATGAATGTTTCAACAGAATATATTGAACAGCTGGAAATGTTATTTGATGAGGCTGAGCCTGAAGAATTAATGGAAAATACACAAATATTTGAAAAAGCGGATAAAATCACACAAATGTATATTTTAGAAAATATTCCGAAAAAATTAAATTATTTGGATGAGCAAATTTTGGTTATGACTTATGGGCTTGATGATAAAGTTTATACAGAAAAGGAAATTGCAAAGTCATTAAATATTGCAAGACATAACGTGAAAATTTTAAAGGAGAAGGCACTTAATAAACTTTCCATTGATATGATGAGGAATGATTTTGTCGAAAATAGCGAAGAGGCAAATTATACAGTAAATTAATAGAATTTTTAGAAATTGGGATTCTGAAGCAAGGAGATTTGGTTTCTCGTAAAAATATAGCAAAACTCATCTAAAACCGAACTCAAAAGCTATGATTATTTACTTAAGCCCTAAGTTTATATGATTTTTAATAGTTCGATTTTGGATGGGTTAGAGTATAAAATGAAAATACTTGACGCAAAAAGGTTGAGAAGATAGGAAAATTATAAAATAAAAAACAATGAAAGGAAATAAAATTATGAAGTTATGGCAAATAATGGGAGAACTGCAGACAATTTTCAGTCCGAAAATAGCGGAAGATTGGGATAATGTTGGGTTTCTTGTGGGAGATAACACCAGAGAAATAAACAAGGTCTTATTTTGTTTGGATGTGACGGAGAAGGCTGTGCAAAAGGCTGTGGATAACAATGTGGATTTGATAATTTCACATCATCCAGTTATTTTTTCAGGATTGAAGAAAATTACAAACGAAACTGTGCATGGGAGAAAAATTTTAAAATTAATAGAAAATAAAATAGCAGTTTATTCAATTCATACAAATTCAGATTTTGCAATAAATGGACTAAATGATTTTATAATGGATAAATTGAATTTAGATGGTGAAAAAATAATTTTTAATGAACATGAATTTGAAGATTATAATCCAATAAAAAATAAAATGGAGCATGTTCGTGGCGGACTTGCCAGAATTAAAATATTAAATGAAAAAATGAAACTTGGGGATTTAATAGAAAGAATAAAGGATTCACTTGGGATAAGCTATGTGAGATATGTTGGGAATAAAAATTCTTATGTGAGAAAAATTGGTCTTGTTACAGGTGGTGGAAGTTCATTTATGTATGAAGTCGCTAATAGAATAGATGTGTTTCTTACTGGGGATTTGAGATACCATGAAGCTTTGGATGCTTTGGAGGAAGGGCGTATTTTAGTTGATATTGGGCATTTTGAAAGTGAGTATTTATTTGTGGATATGATGGAACAGGAAATGGGAAAATTCTTTAGAGGGGAAATGATACGGCATTTTGAAGATGAAGTATTTAAGTTGGGATAAAATTATTTTAAAAAAAATAAAAAGAAGTCTAAAAATATACTAAAATTAGTTAAAAAAATTTTGAATATTTAAGACAAAGTGCTATAATACCTATATAATTTCAAAAATTTGGTAATCAAAA
The DNA here is from genome assembly GCF_008327825.1 of Leptotrichia shahii. Lineage (NCBI taxonomy): Bacteria > Fusobacteriati > Fusobacteriota > Fusobacteriia > Fusobacteriales > Leptotrichiaceae > Leptotrichia > Leptotrichia shahii. The sequence goes on from NZ_AP019827.1 coordinate 311,494, forward strand.
TATACTTAAACTTGGGAAAATTTAGAAAATTTTCATTTAATTTAATAGAGAAGTCTAGGACTTCTATAAGTGAGATTAGTTGGATTAATAAGAATTATACGAATTTAAAGTTTAAAGAGTATGATTAACCTTTAAGTCTTAGAGGAATTTACTGTAGTTTTTGAAACAAATAATAGAGAAGGAAGGTATTTTTATGACAAATATAGCAAAGACTAAAGCAGGCTGGTATAGCAAATTTAAAGCCTTTGGGCCTGGTATTCTTATGGCTTCGGCGGCTATTGGGGGTTCTCATATTGTGGCATCTACACAAGCGGGTGCATTATACGGATGGCAATTGGCAATTATTGTAATTTTAGTAAATATTTTTAAATATCCGTTTTTCCGTTTTGGAACTCAATATACCTTGGAAAGAAAAAAAACATTAATTGAAGGTTATGGGGAAAAAGGAAAGATTTATTTATGGGTATTTTTCATTATGAATATATTTTCAGCAATTATTAACATTGCAGCAGTAGGTATTTTGACAGCTGCAATTTTAGCAAATATCTTAAAATTGACAGTTTTACCTAGCCTTACACCTGCAGCAATGGCCTCAATGATCAATATGCTTACTACAATTGTTCTCGTGGGCTCACTTGCAATGATGATATTTGGAGGTTATAAACTTTTAGACAGTTCATCGAAATTTATTGTTGTTTCATTAACAGTAGCGACAGTTATTGCGGTTGTTATAGCAATGTTTAAACATCATCCTATGGCACCAAATTTTGTAGCTCCATCTCCATGGAAATTAAAGGCATTGCCATTTATTATATCATTGATGGGATGGATGCCTGCACCAATTGAAATTTCAGCAATTAATTCGATGTGGACTGTTGAAAAGCAGCAAGAAATGAAAGTGCCTCGTAAAATCGCGATGCTTGACTTTAATGTAGGTTATTATGTTACAACAATATTAGCCTTTGTGTTTTTAGCACTTGGGGCATTGATTCAATATGGTACAGGAACTGCGATTAAAGGAGCAAGTGCAGCTTATATTACTCAATTTATAAAAATGTATTCAAGTGTAATTGGAAACTGGTCGGGACTTCTTATTGCCTTTATTGCCTTTATGTGTATTTTTGGTACGACAATTACAGTTGTGGATGGTTATTCACGTGCAAATGCTGAATGTTTACGTTTAATTCGTAAGCAAAAGGAAGTAACAACTGCAGATTTCAATATATGGATGATCGTAACTGTAATTTTAGCAATGATTATAGTATTTTTCTTTGCTGGAAATGTAGCTGCAATGATGAATTTTGCAATGATATTTTCATTTGTTTCAGCCCCTGTTTATTCTTACCTTAATTTTTCACTTGTTAAGGATAACAGCAAATTGCCAGTTTGGCTATGGTTTTTGTCAGTTGCGGGAATCGTATATTTATCAGGATTTACAATATTTTTCCTTGTTTATTTATCAGGAATTTTAAAATAAAAATATTATAATTTTTAAATCGGGAAAATCCCGATTTTTTTATTATTGACTTTAGTCAGTTAAGTATGCAAAGCGTGCAAAACACAAAACCACCCGCTATGCAGATGCAGAAACGTAAATTTTCAAAAAAATAGTTCAAGGTACCATTAATTAAAGAAACCCAATTTATTTGCATCTGGCAATTTATTCAGAAGAGTTTATATGGAGCTATGAGTTCGATAGTATATAATAATAAAGAAGAAAAGGGCAACGTTTAAAATTAATTGAGAGAGGAAAAAGCTCTTCTTAAAGCACAAATTTTAAAAATTCAGATAGCACAAGAACTTGGGATAAGTTACTGGAGAAAATGAAAAAGAAAGGACAGGATATGACAGGAATAACAGAAAAGAAAGTAAATAGAAAAGTGGATAAATAATTATCCTAGAAAACTTTTTAATGGAAAAGATTCAAATGCAATATATGAAATTCAATTAAAATAATATATTTCATAAAAAGTAATATTTACACTTGCAATTTCCTTTCTTGAAAAAATTTTAAAAAAAGTGTTGACAATATTACTTAAATATGATATACTAAACAGGTGCTTGTGAGTAGGTAAAAAATACAAGTTACTAATGCCTTGGTGGCGAAATCGGTAGACGCACAGGACTTAAAATCCTGTGGGAATTTATCCCGTGCCGGTTCAAGTCCGGCCCGAGGCACCATAAAAATCATATTATGCGGGAGTAGCTCAGTTGGTAGAGCGTCAGCCTTCCAAGCTGAATGTCGCGAGTTCGACCCTCGTCTCCCGCTCCAAAATATGAGCCATTAGCTCAGTCGGTAGAGCACTTGACTTTTAATCAAGGTGTCACTGGTTCGATCCCAGTATGGCTCACCATTTAAATAACCATATGTGCCTGTAGCTCAGTTGGATAGAGCAACGGCCTTCTAAGCCGTGGGCCAGGAGTTCGAATCTCTTCAGGCACGCCATATGGATCCATAGCTCAGCTGGTTAGAGCACTCGGCTCATAACCGAGCGGTCGCTGGTTCAAGTCCAGCTGGATCCACCATTTAAATTTATGCGGCCTTCGTCTAGTGGTTAGGACTCCAGGTTTTCATCCTGGCAACAGGGGTTCGATCCCCCTAGGCCGTACCATTTATTCTTTTAGAACCATAATTTGAAATTGTGGTATTTTTTTTAAAAAGTTTATGGTGTTAATGTTTTAATAGAGTTGTGGGTGGATGTCCGAACGGCTAAGGGACCGGTCTTGAAAACCGGCGAAATCGCAAGATGTCTGGGTTCGAATCCCAGTTCACCCGCCATTATGCCCAGATAGCTCAGTCGGTAGAGCAAGGGACTGAAAATCCCTGTGTCCGTGGTTCGATTCCGCGTCTGGGCACCATTAGAATAGTTAAAAATGTGATATATAGTGCAAATCAGTGTTTATGCTGAATTGCACTTTTTTCTTTTATTTATGGTACTTTGCAGTTTTATCCTGTCTTAATCTGTTTCTATTTATTTCAATACATTAAAAATTTATTGGCAACTTACTGGCAACTATTTTAATAGACTAATTTATTTATAACATTTCTTTGTTCTTTAGATAAATACTTATCATCATTCAAAAATTTTTTTATACTTCCTTTCTTCTGTTAAATAAGCGATTTCCTTTGCCTGAGAGTGCTCTTAATAATAAAGAAAATACTTTCGGGTTTTAACTTTTTATTTTTTCACACTTAAAAATAATAAATAAAATTATTATTGTTTAATTTGGTTTCAAAAAAAGTCTTTTTTCATAATTTTGATTGCCATAATTTAGAATATGAAAATTAGGCCGTTTTAATTTTCTAGAATTTAAATAATAAGATAAATCTTTTGATTGGAAAAAATAATTCTAGCTTTTTTAGAAAAAGTTTTTAAGGACTTGCTTGAGGTAGATTTGATATTCAGGAAAGGAGAATATATTAGATACACTTGTAACTTACTTTAAATCTTTTTTATTTAGAAAAAACTTGCATTATTTTCTAAAAAGGTATAAAATTAGTTTGGTAATTAAAATATTCGATTTTCATAGTATTTGATACAATTTTGAAATTATTATAAAGTGCTTTAATATATAGGAAGTTTTTATATTAGTTTGTATATATAAATGTTTTTTGAAAATCGAGAATAAATAATATCACATAAGATATAAAACGAGAGGAGATGATCTGACATGACATTAATAGAGGGAAAAGTCGGAGAAAAATTTTTATTAAAGGACATTGATGAAAGAAAATTGGACACACGATTATTGAGTTTAGGAGTCTGTAGAGGAGATGCATGTACAATTGAAAATATTGCAAATGGAAATGTTCTTATAAAGACAGTTGAAACTAAAATTGTGATTAGTACAAATTTAGCAAATCATATTAAAATTGAGGTGGTAAAATGATAAATGTGGCATTTGTCGGGAATCCTAATGTAGGAAAGACCGCCTTAATTAATCAAATTTCACATGCGAGTCTAAAAATGGGAAACTGGCCAGGGGTAACAATTGAAAAAAAAGAAGTCTTTTTTAAAGTTGAGGATGAAGATGTAAAATTAATTGATTTGCCAGGAATTTATAATTTATCAATAAGTACAGCTGAAGAAAGAGTTTCAAGAGATTTTTTGCTAGACGAAAAAGTTGATGTGATAATTAATGTTCTAGATTCCACATCACTTGAAAAAAATATTTATTTAACAGCTTTGTTAAAGGAACTTGATATTCCAGTTGTGATGGCACTCAACTTTGAAGATGAATTTAAAAGAATTGGTTATGAATTAGATGTGGAAAAATTTGAAAAGCAATTGGGAGTTCCTGTTGTTTTCACAAGTGGAAGATCTGGAGCTGGAGTAGACAAACTTATGGAAAAAGCTGTAGAACTTTACAAAAAAAATTCTTCAGATAAAAAAATACAACATAGATTGCCATTTGAAAAAGAAATCGAAGATAATATTAAAAGTTTAAAGGATAAATTGGAAAATGATAAATCTTATGAAAAAGTTTTGAAAAAATATCCAGTAGAATGGCTTGCAATTAAAATTTTAGAAGATGATTCTAATGTAGAAGCAAGAGTAAAATCTGAATTTGGAGTAAGTCTTTCAAGTATGGGAGAATCTGAAAAGAGAAATATTGAGAATCGTTATGGAATTGAACCTCAAGATGCCTTGGCAAGGGAAAGATATGGAATAGTGCGTGGTATTATTTCAATGAATCTAAAAAGAGGTACAGGAGATAAATTTGCCTTAACCGATAAAATTGATAAGATTCTTTTAAATAAATTTTTTGGTGGAATAGCATTTCTTGCTATAATTTATGCCGTTTTTGTAATCGTGTTTGATGGAAGTTCGCCGTTTATCGACTGGATTGATGGTTTTTTTAGTGATTTTGTCATAAAATATGTGGGTCACGCTATTGAAGGAGTGCCAGATTGGCTAAGCAGCTTTATACTTGATGGAATTTTGGCTGGTGTAGGTTCAGTATTGACATTCGTTCCACTTATGTTCTTTATTTACTTCTTTATGGCAATACTTGAAGAAAGTGGATATATGGCTCGTGTTGCATTTATTTTAAACAAAATGATGACAAAAGTTGGACTTTCAGGAAAAGCATTTATTCCGATGCTGATCGGATTTGGATGTACAGTTCCTGCAATTTATTCAACAAGAACATTGGAAGATGAGAAAACAAGAAGATTGACAGGAGTTATCGCAACATTTATGTCGTGTGGAGCAAGACTGCCAGTTTATTCATTACTCGCAGCAGCATTTTTTAGTAAACATGCAGCTATAGTTGTAGTATCAATTTATGTTTTTGGTGTTTTTATGGCTCTTTTAGTAGCTTTTGTCTTAAAAAGATTTAAATATTTTAAGGGAAACAATACAGAGTTACTTATAGAATTACCGCCATATAGACTTCCAGGTGCAAAAGCCGTTTGGCATAATATGAAATCAAGAACTTTTTCTTATATAAAAAAAGCAACTACAATAGTTTTAGGAATATTGTTAATTATTTGGTTCTTCCAATATTTCCCAAATAAAGGAGATGCTCAAAATTCATACATAGGTCAAGCAGCAAAAGTTGTTCAGCCTGTATTCAAACCAACTGGTTTTGGTGACAGATGGGAACCTGTGGCTTCTATTGTGCCAAGTATCATCGCAAAAGAAACAGTAGTTGGATTTTTAGGACAAATCTTGTTATCTCAAGGAGATGATGAGAAAAAAGAATATAATTTTATGTCAGATTTGAAGGATCAAGTAGTTGGATTGGGAGGAGCTGCAGTAGATTCAATAAAATCATTAGGGCATATTGCAACATTTAAAATTTCAACATTAGAAATGAAAAGTCAGGAGGAGCTTGACCAGGATGCAGGCGGAAATATCATTCCAGCAATTAGAAGTTTGTGGAATGACAAATATGGTCAACTGAGAGCATATTCATTTATGTTGTATGTCCTTCTAGTAGTGCCATGTGCCGTAGCAATGGGAGCTTTAAAACAAGAATTTGGATGGAAATTATTAGTATTTCAAGTGTCAATGCTATTAATCCTGCCTTATGTAGTATCAACCTTATTCTTCAATATTGCAAGGCTATTTATATAAATATAAAGTAAAATTTTGAAAGGAAGTGCAAAAAATGATAATAAAAACAGTTATCATCGCTATAATTGCAGCTGCAATCGTATTTACAGTATTTAGAAAGATATACAAGGACTACAAAAAAAATAAAAATTTTTGTGGAACAGACTGCTGCCATTGTTCAGGTGGTTCAACTTGCAGTTCACATAAAAAAGTAGAAAATCATGTTAAGTAGTAAAAATGATTCAAAAGTTATAAAATAAAAAAGTCCTAGTAATATTTAATCTTATGACTTATGATTTTATATACATAGGGCTTAATTACATTTTTATAATCTCTATTATACAAACAAAAAACAAAGTAAATAAAAATTTTATTATAAGAATATTGCTGTATAATATTATTCGACCAATAGAAAAAGTGAAAACTTTTTTCTTCAAAACTCCTTTTTAAATATGCTATCACAAGGGTAGCATATTTTTTTTGCCAATTTTTTACAAAGCAAGGTAATACAGTACCAAAAAGGTATTCAGTTACCTTTTTCATTTTTTAATATTTTTTATTTATTTGTGATTTTTCATAAAAAGGTACTCATTTACCTTGTCGGTTAGACCACGGTTAGACCAAAAAAATGACGACTTCAAAATATCAATTTTATTGATTCAATTAATGGTTTTAATTTACATCATTCAAAAATTTGATATTGTCCATTGATACAGTCAACTCCTCAATGTCTGATTGAATATAATATTCATTTGTAGTGTTTATGTCCTCGTGTCCTAGTATATCAGTAATTACAACGCTATTTATTTTCTGATTGTTCATAAAGGTTGCCAATGTTTTTCTACAATCGTGTGGCTTATGGCTCATTTCTAAGGCTTCTAGTGTTTTATAAAACTTTTCCCTGAAATAATTTACACGTATAGGCTTATTTTCCTTTTTCTTTTTCTCAAATATCCATTTTTTATTATATAACAAATATTCCGTTGGACTGCTTTCGTATAGCCCTTTTACCAACTGAAATATATCTTTGTGTATAGGTATCTGCCTATGCTTTCCTTTTTCTGTCTTGTTTCCACCGTTTATTATTCTACGTAACAAGTCAATATTCTCTTTTTTTAGGTCTGCAAGTTCTCCTATTCTCATACCTGTGTAAATCATAATTAGAATATAGTCCACCCACTGTATGCTGATGTTATTCCACAGTTTTTGAATCTCGTAGCCTGTAAACACGTTCTTTTGCCTTTTACTGCTTTCCTTTGGCAATCTTATAAACTTTGCTCTGTTCACTGTCATTATCTCAAGTTCCATAGCATAATTGGATAATACTGTTAAAAAGTTCTTTGTGATTTTCTTTGTTGCTACACTGCAAGTAAGATTATTTAGTGTATCTTGCATTTGTGGGCCTTTTATTTCCCTGAATACCAAAGTATGCAACGGCTCACATCTCTTAAAACTATTTTCATATCCCTTTATGGTGCTTTGGGCAACCAATCCTTTCTGATTTTCAATAAACAGCCTATACAAGCCTTTAAACGTCATCGTACTGTTTTCTAAATCATAGGGATTGTATAAATATTCATTCAGAACTTCCATTGCCTGTTTCCTTGTCTCATAATATCCCAGCGATTTCTGTTTTCCTGTTCTCCAGTCCGTTACTCTTACACGGTAGGGATTTTTCTTATTCGTTGTTACTTTTGATATGCTCCCCTGCCCATTTGCATTTTTTATTCTTTTCATTTCTTCCACCAATCCAAAAATCTAGCTAATAGGCACTACTCTGCCCTATAATTTTAATACCGTTTTTTACAATAGTCAAAAAAATATTTCAATAAGTTCATTGTTAGATAATTCCAATAACTCTTTTAACTGGTATATTTCCGACTGTGTAAAATAATTTTTTCCGTTTATTTTTTTATTAAGTCCGCTTTCCGATATTCTTAATTCCTTAGCTAATTTCTGGTAATTCAATTTTTTATCCTTTATCTTGAGCTTTAATACGTCGTATGCCATTCTCTTTGCTCTCAAGTTCAATTAAATCACCCCGTTTTGTTATTTGAATATCCCTGAAGTAGTAAACAGCCTTTTTCTGTCGTTTATCATTTCAAAAAAGGCCCGAATTTCCATATCATCAAGTTTCATTATTCTTTTTTTCCTTGCTACTGTGATGTATCTTAATACTTTTTCTATGTCCTCATCTGTATCTTTTATTATTTTTACATCAATAGCATTTGTGATTGCTTCTTTTTTCCATTTTTTCCAGGTCTTTTCCAATTTTTCTATTTCTTTTTTTCTAATCCAATATTTCTTAAAGTCCTCTCTAACTCCCAGCAACAAATGAATATGTGGCAAAAGCCTTTTAGAATACTTGTTATAGGATATTTCAACTATCTTTACATAGCCCAGCATTATTGCCTGTATGCTCCTTTTCCTTATGATTTTAGCCACTATATCATTATTTTCTCCTACTTCCTTGCTTAATTTTGATAAATCGTTTATTTCTCTGCCGTTAAATGTCATTAGGATATATCGGATTCCATTTTGTTCATTGATTTTTTCCTTTAATTTTAGATATGTCTTGTATTTTCTGTTCTCCCTGCATAAAGGACAAGTTTGACGCTTACACCTTGTAACATAGTTTATTTCTCCTGTTCCAAATAAAAGTTCATTGTTTATGCAATCAAGCGTTTCATTAATTTCACTCGCTTTCCTGTATTCCTCTATGATTTCCAATATCTCTATTATCCTATCTGTTTCTTTTTCTGTGTATCTATATCGCTTAGGATAATTTCCCCTTTTCTCCATTAATTTCACTTCCTTACCCAAATGTTAAATTCGGCGTGCATTATCCCTCTCTTTTTTCTATAATTATTTTCCCTTGTGTATGTCTGTATATAATCAATAAATTATCATTGCTTTTCTTTGAAATATATAGATTATTTTGTATTCTAAGCCTTTATTTATGCTATCTAGATTATATCTTTGAATGAAAAATGATTAAAAATGTAAAATTCAATCCCACATTACTATATAAAGAAAAGAAAATAATTTTTTGTTCATTCAAAATCACGTAATTTTTTTAACCTTGTATTAATCTTACATTTTTGGTTGTTATGGTATCTAACTTTACATTTCTATTTCCTGTTTTTTACTTCAAAAATGTATAATTTGTTATGGTATTTAATATTACATTTTTATTCTTTTATCATTTAAAGATTAGGGCCTAAAATTTTGATTGTCTTAACTGCTGTGATATGGTATAATTGATATATAAAAATACACCAAAATAATTATGATTGCTTGTTATAACACTCCCCCTTTTGTGAAATAACAGGCATTTTTTTTATTTCTTATTCTTTTTATTTGGCTTAAAAACTTGGGTAGTGTTCCCATAGTTCACTTTGCCACATTTCTTGCATTTTGTAACATAATATACACAACTGTTTTCTATTCCAAATAAGAATGTTCCGCAATGCTTACAATATACTGATTTCATATTTTCTCCTTTTGCTGTTATTAAGACTTTTCTTAATATATCTATTTTATCCATTCTATCCCTTAATTGTATGCTAACGCTGTTATCTTTATACCAAGATTCATTAATTCATATATTGATGTTAAATGTCGTTCATATAGCTTATAATCGTCTATTTCCTTATCTAATTTCTTTATCACGCTTTCTATATCCTCGTTATAATTTTTATGTTTCTGTATCTTTTGAATATTTTTTCTAACATTAGGCATTTTCTTTTCGTATTTTCCCATTACTTTTCTCCTCTAACTTTTATAGTTTTGTAATTTTTTTCATTTTTTTACACAACTTTTTATGGTTTTGTAATTTTTGTTTGTTGGTATTCCTAACTTAATTAATAATTTTTCCATTTCTTCCAAGCTTAATTGTTTAAATGCTTTGATTATCGCCTTTGCTCTTTCGCCACTGTTTGCTTTCTCCATTTTTAAATTTCTCCTATTTTTTCAAATTTAAAGCCTAAAATTACAATTATCTTGAAAAATTAGGCTATTTTTTTATAATTAATATCCTATTTTCCACACAGGCCCATTATCTACGTTTTCAATTCTCTGCAATGCTTTTAACAGCACCTTAGCCTTGATTTCCGTTCTGTCCTTTACTTCCTGATACATAAGTACAAAAGGTATATTTTCTGCCATACATTCGTTTATAACAGCCGCCATAATCAATTCTACCTGCTGTAATATTCCTAATTGTCCTTGCGTCAATTCGTCTCTTTTGATTCCTTTAGGTATTCCAGCAATGTTCCGTGCCAAGTTTGAATAATGAATATAATATATTCTCTGCTTCTCTTTTCTTACTTTCCCATACTCCAGCAATGCCTTTAGATTCAATGTTTCAATGTTCCTTGTTACTTTGCTTAATTCCCTTGCCTGTAGCCTTGCAAGCTCCTCTAATTGCCTGTTTTGATTTTCTAAATAGTCTATATACTCAATCACGGCTTTTCTTACAAATTTACTTTCCCTCATTAAAACTTGTTTGGCTTGTGGCAATCCAAGTATGTACATCAGTTGCTTTCTATTCCATTGGTCAATATATTCACTTTCTATAATCGAGGTCGAGGAAATTTTTCCTTTACCTATTTTTTCATTTAACAGTAATAATTTTTGCTGTGAGGTCTCCAAAATATTTTGGACACCTAAGTTTTCACTAAGGTAATTTTTAAGCCCTGTTATTTCTTCAGAAAATTCATTTTTTATGATACTGATTAATGTATCGTGTCTTAATTCAATAAATTTCCCTCTTTTAATTTCTGATTCCGTTAATGTCCCAGCCTTTGCCTTTTCTTCATATTCCTTTTCTCTAAGTTCATTGATTTTCTTTAATAAATCCCTACTTGTTATCATTTCTTTATTTTCCATTAATTCCATTTCCTATCTCCTCCATTTCCATTCTTGCCACTTGCTTTCCTAATTTAAAAAAAGTTTTTTGTGTTTCTACAAGTAAATCAGCAAAAAAATTACTCGCCTCTCTACTGCTTTTAAGTTCTTTCATTACAATATCCATTTTTCTTTTACAACGTATCTCAAGTTCTATATCTGCCCATTCAAGTATTGCTTCTTCCATACTTTTTTTCGCTTTCTCTTTCATTTCTTCCATTTAATCCACACTCCTTAATTTGATTTATTCAATATTTCTTTTATCGTTTTTTCTTCCTCTGTAAATACATCAATTACAACTATGCTTTCACGTATAACATTTTCAATATCCATATTACTGATGTTTTCCTTGTATGTTTTTTGTATATCTTCATTGATTGTTATTTCTTCCCTTGCTACCTGTATAACTGTAAACAGTTCAATTAATTTTTCTTTTACTTTTTCATTCTTAACAAGTTTTAGGCTTTCACGTTCTGCATACCTTTCTTTTTGCCATATTTCTTCCCTTATTTCGTCTGCCTTGTCGCCTAATATTTCTTCTCTTATTTTCTTTTCCATTTGCACCACTCTTCTATTTAAATATTTTCTTGATTCTGTTAATGATTTTATTTTGTTCCTTTTCCCTTGCCTTGTCGCTGTTTTTGTTTACCATTCCTATGGCTTCAAATTTGTGTTTCATTTCTTACCTCTCCTATCCTTTTTTTTTAATATTACTCGGCTAAAATTTCAGCCCATCTCAACTCAAATTTGAATTGAGTACCTACTTGTTTATAAAGATTTCTACTACTTCATCATTGGTTAAATTTAAGATTTTTTTGATTTTGGCTATTTCCCTTGAATTAAATGGAATTTTCCCATTAATTTTATTGTTAAAGCTAGAAACATTTGATTTTATTTTTTTGGAAAAATCCCTATAATTAAAATCATATTCCCTTAATTTAGCTTTCAATTTGTTTGATTTCATTATTTATCCCTCCTATAATTTATTACCTATCACTTATATCGGTAATGTTATAGGTTATTTATATCACATAGTTTTATAAAAGTCAAACAAAATTTTGCTTTTTTAAAAAATTATGATATATTACTTATGTAATACATAGGTTACTTTTGTATAAAATTATTGGATTGGAGTAGAAAAATGAATAATATAGCAAGGATAATTAAGGCATTAATGGAAATTCATAATTTAACACAAGTTGATTTTGCTGTAAAAAGTGATGTCCCACTGCCAACAGTTAGAAAATATTTACGTTCTGAATTTAACCCAACTAAAAAGAATATTGAAAAAATAGAAAAACATTTTGAACTAGAATTAAAAAAAATACTTGAAATTAATTTTGATAATCTTGACGAAATAGAAGAAGTAGAATTTTTTTATAAAAAACGCTTAGAAAAAGAAAATGCTATTTATCAAGAATTATATCAACTTGAAAATTTAATGATAGATAATTATAATGGAATAAATTCGCAGTACGAAAAAGATAATGGAACAAATTTTTTTGAAGATTTACTAATAGCTGGCGACGAAGTGGAAAAATTAAAAAATACGCTCGAACTTTTAAAAAAACTTTCTAGCGACAACAAAAATTTTTTAAAAAAAGATAATCAATCACTTGAAAAGCCTAACAAAAAAAACTTTGACGATTTTAAAACAAGTGATAAAATTTTAATAGATTTATTGAAATGTTTAGATTTTGATATACAAGTTATCGAAAAAACACGAAAATTTATAATAAAAAAAGAAAAATCAACTTATAAAATGGATTCTATGCTTTTTGAAAATATATTAATGTTACTAAAAAAAGATGTATCGGATAATTTTTTGAAATACTTAAAAATTTTAGATATTGAAATTAAAGACACCGATTAATCAAACAGCAAAACTTCTGCCATCTCAAAACGACTGAACGAATTGTGCACCCATAATTAAATGACTGGGTAAATCGCCTACCCATAGTTAAAGGACTAGGCGAATTGTCTACCCCTATTGAACGGATTATTAAGGGAGTCCGTTAAAATGACCCCCTTTGAAGTGCATAGATAAAATCTACTGTGTTATCTTGTTAGCCAGTATATAAAATTTATATATCAGATAACGGGCTATGTTAAACTTAGGTCGTGAATAATCATTGAATACAGCCAATAGGGATAAACTCCCCTTTGGTTGTTTTTATTTCTCCGTTTGTGGGGAAAAGTCAATAAACAATATATTTTGCTGTTTGCCCTCGCCCTTATGGCGAACGTGATTTTATTCCAGTTATTTTTTGAATCACTGTCTGTGATTCAGAATTATACCGTCAATTTCCCTTATAACTTTTTCTAGTATAAATAAGTGATAACCCTGATATGGAAATTTTTTGTACCGTGAATTGATTACTTGTGAAATACAACCTTGTATAAGCGAAATACAAGCCTATACACGCTCTTTATTTCATTTCTTGATATTTCCAAGTACAACTTATCTATACACAAGTTATGATTGTAAACTTACCGATATTTAAATTTACATTTGGGCCTATTCCTTAAATCCGGATAAGCACGTTAAGATTAAAAAATAAAACATTTTTTTAATGTTAATAGAAATTAAATTGTTGGCTTTTGTTAAGTTTTTATATCCGTACTGCATAAATCTAACTTAGGGAGTTTTTTTATACCCTAATTCAAATTTAGTGTTTCCTAAAATTATTTTTACAATGAATCAGCAAGTTAAGATTATTTCAAATTTTAGTATTTTTTAGTAATTTATATTTTCTATTTCTCAATTTATTCATAAGACGTTCACAGACGAACGTAGAGTGGGTATCACGTTCGATAAATTAAATTTTGGTATTAATCTATGGATAGAGCATAAATCTCTCTTAAATCGCTTAATTTCCATTAAAAAACTATTTTTATTTTTTAATTATAACGTGCTATTTGCGTTTTTATAGGCTGTTCTAACAATAGGCCCATTTGTTATTAGCTGTTACTTAAATTTAAGTAGTAGCTTCAGCGTTATTCTTTGTGAAGTATGTAGGTAAAATATTTTACTCACATCATTTTTGAATAGGTCTGCGGAAATTTCAGCCAACCCCAATACGATAACTTAAATTTAAGGTTTCATAAAAATTACTACAAATTACTACACAAAAATACCCCTCCTGAAATATTAGGGGAGCTTTTACCTGATATGGAAATTTTTCGCATCAGCTTTTATAATTTGATTCCGTAATTTTTTGGAGTGAAATTTTTATAATTTATATTTCAACACTTATTCTTAAAATCAATTTTAAGGTGGCTAGCGTTTCGCTCACGTTCGTTTACAAACAACTATGTCTTGGTATATTTTGGCTCTTAAATCGCTTTATATTTATTGCTGATTAGTAATATTTTGTGTTATTTCCGTTTTTATGTCCGTTTTAGTAAATAGAAAAAATGTTTGTAAGTACCTAAATATAGGGTATTTATAGATTTCCTAGATAAAAAAAGCGGAACGGACATTAATTTAAAAAATAATAGTGTGCGTAAATTAATTGGGACTCGCTAGACCCACAGGGCAAAAAAATCTCTCCAAAGTACCTTTTCATTTTTGCATAAAAAAATCACAGCTAAATTAATAACTGTGATTCGTTTATCTTATCCAAATAGGTCGCTGTGAGTTCCTGTATCTGTTAATAACAGTATCAAGCCCTTTTCTGTTATCTTGTATATCAATAGCCAATCAGGTGCTATATGGCACTCACGATGTCCTACATAGTCTCCTATCAAAGAATGGTCTTTATTCTTTTCAGGTAACTTCTCCCCTTTTGCCAGCATTTCTATAACTTCATTTAATAAACTTGTATTATATCCACGTCTTTCTACACGTTTCAAACTTTTGCGAAATTGTTTAGTTGTATGTATCGAGTATATCATTTTATCATTATTCTTCATTTTCCAGTATGTCCTCTATCATTTCTTTTGCTGACGAATAACCTTTACCCATATTGCCAGTTCTTTCCATTTCTTCCGCCTCTTTAATAGCAGCCAATAACTCTTGTCTTGGGCGTGGATTCCTAATTTCAAAAGGTATCTTCTGTTCTTTTATTGCCTGTTTTAAGAATATGTTTATCGCTGTAGTTAAGTTCATTCCTAAGTCCTTAAATAACTCCTGTGCTTCTTT
This sequence comes from Leptotrichia shahii, assembly GCF_008327825.1. Lineage (NCBI taxonomy): Bacteria > Fusobacteriati > Fusobacteriota > Fusobacteriia > Fusobacteriales > Leptotrichiaceae > Leptotrichia > Leptotrichia shahii. The sequence goes on from NZ_AP019827.1 coordinate 326,608, forward strand.
TTTAGTAGTATCATCTATATTTATAGTTGTTGCACTCATTTTTATCACTCCTTAAATATTTATATTATATATATATTATACACTTAAAATATATAAAAAGCAATAAAAAAGTCTGAAATTTTACATCAGGCCCATTTATTTAAGTTCAATAATTTTATTTCCAACGTTCGTTCGCTTTTGGCTGTATTTACTGAAAATTTTTGCAATCTCTCGTGTTTCCTTGTTATCTATTCAACCACTTATCATTATTGCTCTCGTCTACTGTCTGCACCATTTATATTTTTGGTGCATTTTTTTAGAATTTGGTGCAAATTTTTCCGTGATTTTCCATTTTTTTGTAAGACCTTTTTATCTATTCAATCGTTTATAATTTCTAGCTTCGTTTGTCTATTGCACCATTTATATTTTTGGTGCAAAATTTATTAATTTGGTGCAGTGTGTATATACCGTTATTTATATATTCCTGTATAATTTGCAACCTTTTTAAGTGGGTGCATTTTGGTTACTTTTTGGTTTTTACTGCCACTTTTTGCCATTATTATTTGGTTTTGGTTACCGTTTCAATATACCATAATTACAGGCTTATTTGATGTTTTGCACTCTTTTATAAAGGGGTGCATTTTGAAAAAAAGTGGGTGCATTTACTGAAATTTTTTGCAAATATTTTCATTTTTGGTTGTTACCTTTAATCCTTATTATTACTGTGTTCTTTAGCATTTTGCAACCATTAAAATTGGTTGTGTTTTTGGTTACTTTTTGGTTGTATTTCCAATTCTAATTGGTTGCATTATTAAATTTTTATGGAGTAGTACCATTATGAAATACACTACTAGCCTTTGGATTGGTAACATAATTATACCATATTTTGCATAGAATTTGAATCAGCTGGAAAATAATTTATATCAAAAAAGGACTACTCAAATTTGAATAATCCTTTTTTTTATTAGCTAGATTTTTCGTTTTAAAATTGCAAAAGTAGTGATATTTTTATTGGTACTCGCAAACCCCCATAAATAGCGACTTCGTTTTTTTACTTTTTGAGGTTAGACCACGGTTAGACCAAAATGAAAATTTTACCCCCATTTTTAATGGCTTTCTCTTAAAAAAGTAGTTTTTTCTTCAAAACTCCTTTTTAAATATGCTATCACAAGGGTAGCATATTTTTTTTGCCATTTTTTTACAAAGTAAGGTAATACAGTACCAAAAAGGTATTCTATTACCTTTTTCATTTTTTATGATTTTCTATTTTTTTGTAATTTTTTATAAAAAGGTACTCATTTACCTTATCCGTTGGACTAGCGTTGGACTCCAAATTCAATGCCTGCAAATTATCAGTTTTGTTGGATCAACTTATAGTTTTAATTTACATCATTTAAAAATTTGATGTTGTCCATTGATACAGTCAATTCCTCGATGTCTGATTGAATATAGTATTCGTTCTTAGTGCTGATGTCCTCGTGTCCTAGTATATCGGTTATATTAAACGCTATTTATTTTTTGATTGTTCATAAAGGTTGCCAATGTCTTTCGGCAATCGTGTGGCTTATGGTTCATTTCTAACTCTTCCAGTGTTTTATAAAATTTTTCCCTGAAATAATTTGTACATATCGGCTTGTTTTCCTTTTTCTTTTTCTCAAATACCCATTTTTTGTTATATAGCAAATATTCAGTTGGACTGCTCTCATATAGTCCTTTCACTAGCTGAAATATATCCTTGTGTATAGGTATTTGTCTATGTTTCCCTTTTTCCGTCTTATTTCCACCAAATATGATTCCATTTATCAAGTCAACATTCTCTTTTTTTAAATTAACAGCTTCCCCAATCCGCATTCCTGTATAAATCATAATTAAAATGTATTCTACCCAATCAATTTTAATATTATCCCACAGTTTTTTAATATCATAACCAGTAAATATATTTATTTCTTTTTCATTTCTCTCTCTCCTATCTATTTTATTAAATTTTCATTTAATACATATTTTAAAAATTGGAAACATAATTGTAAAAATATCTAAGTGTTTTACTATTTTCAGATCCAATTGCATTATATCTAACACAATTTGCTGTGTACCAATTCATTACATTATCTTCATCCGAAAGATTAGAATTATTAACAAAACTTGAATCTGATTTTTTTATAAATCTCAAAAGAGCAGCTGATAAATCAGGTCTGTTACCACTATAAATTGCAGGAAAATTAACGTGATTTCTCCCTATGTTATGACATACTTCATTTGAACCAAAAAAAGTATTGAAATTAACTCTTATATAAACACCTTCTTCTTTAGTTATGTTTATTCCATTGGATGTAATTGTTTGAGATTGTTGTGAACGTGTTCCTGTTTCCTCTTTTCTATTAATATTAGACTGTTGTTGTGTTTGTGCTGATTGCATAGTTTGAACAGAAGCCATATTTTGACTTTCCATTTGCCTTTTTAATCGTTCTTCCTGTTCTGTTTCCAATTTTGCTATTTTACCCTGCATATTTAAGATATAGAATATTCCACTAAAAAGTATAATTGCAGATAATCCAATTATTACTCCAATTAAAATTTTAATTGTCTTATTGTTATTTCCTTCCATTACTTCCATTTTCTCCTTAACTTTAAAAATGATTTTTCCAAATAGCAAATTAATTATCAAAAAAATATCCAAAAACTCAACATCACTCAACTCATATTCTTTCCTAATAAATTTCATTTCTTCAATAGTAAAATTACTAGTTCCATTTATTTTTCTTGAAAATGCTGAAAGAGTTATTTTTAATTTATGTGCAAGTGTTTTATTGTTGTCTTCGTGTAAACTCATTTTCGATTTTAAAAGATTTTTTCTCATTTTAAATCTCTTATCCTTTGCTAATTAGTAAAATGATTATATCATAAATTAAAATTTTATCAAGATTAATTCAATTAAATTGATAAAATATATTGATTTTAAAGGAGAATTACTATGGAAAATGTAGGAAAAAGATTAAAGAATTTAAGGGAAAAGTATAAATTTTCTTTGGAAGAAGTGGCTAGAAAGATAAAATCATCTGTTGGAACTATTTCACGATATGAAAATAACGAAAGAAAAATAAATAGTGAGAGTTTAATTAAGTTATCTAATTTATATAATTTATATAATGTTTCACCTGAATACATATTGTATGGTACTGAAAAAGATTATAATGATTTAGAATCAAATATCGTATCATTTTTTAAGAATGAAAATATAAATATTGAAGAAAAAGAGGAATTGTTTAATAAAATTCAAAATGCTTTTTTTAAGGAAAAATTCAAATAAAATCAAGAAAATGATAACGTGTGTTTTAAGAATGAATTATTAAATTTATGGGACTGCTTTTTGGAGTAAGTCCCTTTTATTATTCGCTCGTATATCCGTGTAATAGCCTTGTAGCATTCGTTAAAAAATTTTTTGGATAAATAACCTTTCCTTGAAATGAAAAAGTCTACCAGAACGATACTAATTGATTTTTTTAATTTATATAAAATAATTTCAAGAAAAAATCACGGCTAAATTAATAACTGTGATTCAATCAGTTTATCCAAATAAATCGCTGTGAGTTCCTATATCTGTCAAATATAACAAAAGTTCATCATTTTCCAGTATGTCCTTTATCATTTCTTTTGAAGAAGAATATCTTTTTCCCGTATTGGGATTTTTCTTCATTTCCTCTACTTCCCTTAATGCTTCTAATAATTCTTGACTTGGACGTGGATTTCCAATCTCAAAAGGTATTCTTTGCTCCTTTACTAATTGTTTTAAAAATACATTTACTGCTGTACTCAAATTCATTCCCATATCTTTTAACAATTCTTGGGCTTCTTTTTTAGTATTCTCATCTATATTTATAGTTGTTGCACTCATTTCTATCACTCCCTAAAATTTATAATATATGTATATTATACATCCAAAATATTTAAAAATCAATTATTATTTAATAAAAAATACCACTCAAATAGTGACTCTGTGGCTGACGTTCTTACATAACACTTAAACTTTCATTCAGTTATCACAGATATACAGCATAAATATTCTTATCTACAATATAGTTATAAAAAAAATGCAGAGGTCAAGATTTTTCATTTCATAATTTTTTTATAACAATTTATAAACAAATTAAATTAACGGTTGCTAATTTTCTTACCTAAATTACAATATTAATTGCAACATTTTACCAAATTTTTTTAAAAACTAATTTCATGTAAAAATTTTTCAAATGGTGTTGCATAGTTTAAACATTTTCTTGGTCTTGAATTTATTAGTATCAAGGTTCTTATCAAGTCTTCTGTATCTACTTTTGATATATTAGTATTCTTTGGGTAAAATTCTCTTAGAAGACTGTTGCTGTTTTCATTACACCCTCTCTGCCACGAGCAATAAGGATCTGCAAAATAGAAATCTATTCCCAGCTTCTCCACTTCTTCCTAGCATGAAAATTACTTGCCCTTGTCTGATAAAAGTCTTAAATGCTTCTTTGGGAATATTGGTTGTCAGATATTTTATTGTTTCCAGTATTGAATTTTTACTTCTATTTGCCATCTTTATTGCTACACAAAATTATAAAAAAGGAGTAAAATTTTCAAATATTTTAATCTTTTGAAAAATTTTTGCTCCATAATTTTTATTATTTCACAATCAACCAAGGCCTCTCATTTTCCCAAACAATTTTTATTGGCATTTCGAACATCTCCGACAAAATTTTATCTGTCAAAATATCTTTTTTTCTTCCTTTTGCAAAAACTTTTCCATCTTTCAAAAGAGTTATATGAGTTATTGCTGGAATCACTTCCTCAATTTGGTGTGTAACATAGATAAATGGAATAGCATTTTCATTTTTAGAATTTTTTTCTAAGACTGACAATAAATATTCTCTTGATTTTACATCCAATCCTGAACATGGCTCATCCAAAATCAGCAAATCTGGTTCATTCATAAATGCCCTTGCAAGTAATGTCCGTCTTTGCTCACCTTGCGACAATGTTGCAAAATATTTGTCCTTGATGTATGTTATTCCAAAATCTTCGATTATTTTTTCAGCTTTTATTCTGTCTTTCTCTGTTACTTCCTGATAAATTCCAATCGAATTGAATTTCCCAGAAATTACAACATCTTCTAGTTTTTCGGAATTCAATGTACTCAAAAAATTATTTAAAGTAGAACTTACAAAACCTACTCTATCTCGAATTTTTGTCCAAGCATAATTTCCAAATTTATGACCAAAAACTCGCATTTCTCCTGAAGTTGGAAAATTATAAGCCGGAATCATTCCCAAAAGAGTGGATTTACCGGAACCATTCAGCCCCAGTAAAGCCCAGTTTTCTCCTTTATTTATGTGCCAGTTTATCCCTTTTAAAATTTCTCTGCCTTCCCTCTTGAAAGTTATGTTTTCGTAATGTAAAATTTCTTCCATAAAACTTTCCTTTCTTTTTTGCTATTATTTATAAAAATTATTTTTTCAATCATTTACATGAAATTAATTTTGAGGAAATTTAAAAAATAAAATTATATTCTATTAGCAATTTCAGTTCCCATTTCAGCCGTTCCAACTTTTTTCATTCCATCAGTATAAATATCCACTGTTCTGAATCCATCTTGCAACACTTCTTCGATTGCTTTTTCAATTGCATCTGCTTCTTTTGTCAAGTTAAATGCGTATCTTAACATCATTGCTGCTGATAAAATTGTTGCGATCGGGTTTGCTATGTTTTGTCCTGCGATATCTGGTGCTGAACCGTGGCTTGGTTCATAAAGTCCAACTTTTCCATCTCCTAAACTTGCTGATGGCAACATTCCAAGTGATCCTGTAAGCATTGAAGCCTCATCTGACAAAATATCTCCAAACATATTATCTGTCAAAATTACATCAAATTGTCTTGGATTTGCAATCAATTGCATTGCAGCGTTGTCCACATACATGTGAGAAACTTCCACTTCTGGATAATCTTTTGCAAGTTCATTTACTGTTTTTCTCCACAATTTTGAAGTATCTAAAACATTGTGTTTATCCACACTTGTAATTTTTTTTCCTCTTAATTTTGCAATTTCAAATGCTTTTTTTGTGATTCTTTCAATTTCCCCTTTTGTATATGGCAATGTGTCGACAGCTTTTTCATCAGAATATTCTCTAGGACCAAAATAGATTCCTCCTGTAAGCTCTCTAACTATCATTACATCTAGCCCTTCTCCAATTATTTCATCTTTCAATGGACTAGCACTTTTTAATTGTTTAAACAGAACCGCTGGTCTTAAATTTGTGTAAACTCCCAATTCTTTTCTTATCGCAAGAAGTCCTTTTTCAGGTCTTTTATCAGGCTCAACATTATCCCATTTAGGCCCTCCAACTGATCCTAACAAAATCGAGTCACTCTCTTTACAAATTTTCGCAGTTTCTTCAGAATAAGGAATCCCATATTTATCAATAGATTCTCCTCCCAAATATCCTTGCGTATACTCAAATTTATGCCCAAATTTTTCTCCAATTCTATCCAAAACTTTTACCGCTTCATCAACGATTTCTGGACCAATTCCATCTCCATTTAATACTGCAATTTTATAGTTCATTTTTGCACTTCCTTTCTTTTATTAACAAATATTTATTTCTTTTATTTTTTTATTTAAAGAATCCCAAACAACAGTAAATAACTCATGTATAAAAAATTTACCTTCGTACATATTGACTATTATTTCCTCATATTCCACATCAATATCAATTTTTTCAGATTCCAACAACTTTTTTAACATTTTTTTTGTAACAATTTTTTTCTGCAAGATTTTTTCTGTATCATTTTTTCCAATTATTTTCAATAATTTCTTTTTTACATTTTCTATTCCATAAAATTCTATATGTTTCAAAATTATTTTTGGCATATCTTCTGAAGGTTCAGAATTATTCATAAGGCATTCTATAATTGTATCTTTAGTTTTTTCCAAATAATAATCTATCTCATTTTCCAATAAATTATTTGCTTTCGATATTATAATTTTTTTTGTAAATTTTGACTCATTGTCCCAAAATACAAAAACTTTTACTTTGTGATTTCTCCATATAATTTCTTTAAATTCTCCATCTTCAAATATTTCTGTTGATTTCCAATCTACATAATTTTCCATTTACACCTCTTTTGACTAACTTTATTCTGCTATACCCTCTTCCCACTAAAAATATCTTGAGATTTCCTACATTGTCTCAAGTGTTTCTTTAATTGAAATTTTCTCATCATTTTTGTAAGTCTTCTATTAGCTCATCTACACTATCAAAAGTTTTGCTTAATCCGATACCTTTTTCAACTTCATCCAAAACCTTTAAAGTTTCTTCATTTGGAACTTTCAACTCAAACGGAATTCCCTGCTCCAAAATACACTTCTTCAAAAATAGATTCATAGCAGTACTCATATTAAGCCCCATTTTCTTAAACAGAGTTTCTGCTTCCTTTTTCACATTTTCATCAACTCTTGCTGTTACTGTAGCCATTTTTACCACTCCTTTGTAATACTTTTATTACACAATGTAATTATATTACTAAATGGTGTAAAAATCAATATTTTAATTAACTTTTTCAAAAAAAATTTACTTTTTTCATTTTTTTAAATCTATTAATCTATTTTCTATCAAATAATTTATATTTTCAACTACCCAGTTTTTATTAAATCTAAAAAAAATATCAATTCTAAAAGCTTTACTTTCATTATCTAATTTAAAATATAATTTATATCTCATTATTTTTTTTACTAATTTTAAAACCTTTACTTTTTCCCGAGGGATTATTTTCCTCATTTTACCTATATTCGAAAGTTGTATTCCTGAAGGTATTTTTAATGTTATATCACACGAAAATATTTCTATGTTATCTTTCTTAAATAAAACTATAATACTTTCTCTTAAATCCTTGTTAAAATCATAAATAAGATTTTTATCAAAAAACAATTTTATAAAATTGTTTTCAGGAAAAAAACATAAATAATTTCTGTCATACTCAATATTATTTTCGTTAAAATAATTTTCTATTATTTTATTCCATTCTTTGATAGTTCGCATAATTTTTATCTCCTAGTCATATGAAAATTTTTTGCTAGATCCAAGCATACTTCAACTCATAGCACTTTCTGTAATAATTCCCTTTAACTGAAGTTTCAAGATTTTTATTTCTTCTAAAATTTCGTTTGCAATTTTTTTTGTAAAACTGATAAGCTCTCTTACACCAGCCACTTCTTCTCCAGCTGACTAATTCTCCATTTTTTACAAACACATCAAATGGTAAATCTTTTGAACTTATTTTAGAAAGTTTTTCTTTTTCTCGCTTTCTATACTCAATTCCTTTTGACCACATAGACATCTCCTTTTTTTCAGATTATATCTGAAACTTGAAATTTATTTTCTAACTCGTATTTTCTACTTTTACATCGATAATTTTTCATTTTCAATCAAATTTCTAAAATTAAATTATCTGCTATTTAACAATATTTTTTGAAATTTTTTCCAAATCCTCTGCTGTAAACTGAATATTCGTTTTTGCCCCTGTATCAGCCAATATTTTTTGTGCGATCATTGTTGTTTTTTCTGTTGCCCAAAAGAAATCTGGCAAGGACCCACTGCAAAAACTGCTCTAAATCCTTTTGAATATTCACTTAATAAGACTGCTTTTGTCCCGCCTGTACTATGCCCAAGAGATAAATTCTGTTTGGATCAACATAAGGAAGTGATGCCACATATTTTCTGGCTTCTTCCAAGTCTTCAATTTCCCCATAAAACATTTCATATTTTCCAGGATTTGCATTTTCTCCTCTAGCACTTGGTATTGCAAGTACAAAATCATCTCTTTTAAATGCATCTGTTCCTTGATAATTATTTTTAGGTGATTCTTCATCCCAGCCAAACTCACTATCTCCAATTCCACCAAATCCAGCGTTTAAATATATAATTGCAGGATATTTTTTCCCATTATTTTCTTTTGCTGTAATATACATTGGCATTTCTCCTAATTTTGATGGATAATTTACCAATGAAAACTTGCTGTTTTTAGGCGGAATCCCTGGTTTCCCATATGGCACAAATTCCGTTTTTTGCCCATCGACAATCTTTGTCTTAAAATTTTTATGAGCCTCTTCCAATGTTTCTCCATATGTTTCAAAATCAAAACTATTGTCAATTTCATTTGCTATTCTACTTTTTCTTAATTTTCTCTGTATTATGTATTTTAATAAAACGACAGGATTAAGGCTATACGATAATTGTAATTTATAGTAATTTACCCACTCTATCACAGCAAATATCCAAATAGCAAAAGAGATAATCATTGTAAAAAACGTACTGTAATTTAATATTATCACTAGGACTCCCATGCATAGCAAAATTACATTTAATATCTTTAGTTTATTGTAAATCTTGCCTGTATATTTTGCAGCAAATCCTGATTTTGAAATTCTTTTTATCAAAATACACCAAAAAATAGAGCCTTGTACAAGAATAAAACTTAGTATAAATAAGGAGAAAGAAATAGAAATTAGAGATTTTGTAGTAGTAATTAATTTTTTGAACAGAAAAAAATTTATCCAGAATACTACTACCGCCACTAATTCTCCAACAGCTAAATTAGTCAATTTTTGTTTCAGAGTTTTTTTCAAATTAACAATACACCTCCAGCTTTATTGTAGATATTTTCTCAGAAATCTATTTTTTCTTTTCTTTGTAAACTGGGATTTTTAGATTTTAACCCTTAAGGAAAATAAAATGGGCTATTCTCGTGAAGTATGTTCTATAACATTATAGTTTAATGCAGAGTGTAGCTATATAGTCATTTCCATAACGTGATAATCTATGTCTTTTATCACATGATTCATAAAAATCTATCATTGCGAGACCATTTTTAAGTTGTCCTCTAATCTGAGTTTCTAAGGTATGGCTAAATTCATATCCATATTCTGGATTTATGGTTATCTTACCTTCCTCTTCAAGCTCTTTTGAATTAAAAGGTATTGAAAACTTTAAAAGTAATTCCTCATCGGGTTTGTCCCATACAATGTCAGCATCATACATGTATATCCAAGGATTCATAAATCCGACCATCAACAATCCACCCTTTTTCAATACTCGAGAGGCTTCTTTATACATGTTTTCTAAATCTTCTATATATACATTTGAAACCGGATTAAAAATAATATCAAAAGTTTCATTTTCAAATGGAAATGGTTTTGTCATATCACCTTGAACTGTGTTGATTTTTAAGCCTTCTCTTTTAGCAACCATATCATCTCTTTGTAATTGTGATTTAGAAAAATCCATTATGGTTACATCATAACCTTTTATAGCAAAAACTGGTCCCTGCTGTCCACCACCACAAGCTAAACCTAATATCTTTTTTCCGTTTGCTTTTTCAAACCATTCTTTTGGAACTTTTTTCCCAACAGTTAATGCAACAGAAATTGGATTATTTCTAACTTCTTCTAATTCTTCATGTGTCAATGGCTCAGTATAGTCATTTGTTACATTATTCCATCTATCTTCATTTAATTTTATATAATTATTCATCTTATAATCTCCTCGTAATTTTATACTATTTCAATTTAAGTTGGATGTGTTGCCATTATATTTTTCTCACCTCTACAAATTCCAATTTGACACACTGTAGATGATCCTCATTTTATATACTACATTTGAAATGCCGTTATCCAAAAACATATTCCGGCTATAAGTGAAAGAGGAGTCATAACATATTTTTCTTTCCTACTTTTTGAAATCATGTTCATAACAGTATTCAAAAATAGATAAGCGGCAAAGAAGAAACAAATATATTTAGTAACCTTAAAAGACAGCCACAAGGAAATAAAACCTCCGGCTTGCAAAATAATTATCATTGCAAAAATTTGGATAGCCACTGAAATGACTGCCATAACTCTAAATTTCTTAGGTAAGATTTTATGTTGTCCACCCATTGTAAATTCGCCCAGAGGTAAACCGCAAACAACAAGAACTGTCATAATTGCTATAACGCCAAATAATACTGCACCTAATATTGAAAACATAAATCAATATTCTCCCTTCGCAAAATACAAAAAATTTCAGTTACAAATTCAAAATTTCTTTCTTTTTTAATTAATACCATAAACAAAATTTTTATCATACTCTATCCCATTTTGTTTAAAATATTCTTCCACTTTTAATTGTCTTTTTGACTTTTCTGCCATCTTTTAAATTTTTCTTTCTAATTTTTATTCTATTATTTCAATAAATAACTTCTTCCTCAGCAATATCATTAACATAATTAACCTTTTTAGTCAATTTCCCATCCTCATCATAGAATTTCCAAATTCCCTCTTTTTTTCCAGATTTATAATTTCCAATTGCCGCTAATTTGTGATTCTTCTTATAATAAAGTTTTGTCAATCCTTCTCTTCTTGATACAAAAAAACTACTAGCATCTGCATAACCTATTTTAAATTTTTCACGAAGAATTGAAGAAAACTCGTCATTTAATTCTAAGTCAGTGACAAATTCAAAAAGATCATCAAAACTTGCAGCAAAAAATCCCTTATCAATATTCCCTTTTAACCAAATCCAGTTATCCCCCACAACTGTATAATCATCAGCTACTTCAAAATAAAAATTTCCTTCACTTGTTATCTGAATATTATCAACAAAAATATAATTTCTATACTTATCCAATGGAAATACTTTTGTTTTCCATATTCTTTCTGCTTCTTCTTTTGTAAAATCGTCTTTTAAAATTTCAAATAACATATCATAGCAAGTTGGATACTCTGGAAATACTCCATCATTAAAAAAATCATCATTCAGCACATCATAAAAATACTTAACCATCGTATCTTTCACTTTTTTATTCCATTCATCCTGATTAAGATACAATTCTTCCAAAATTTTAAACATTTTTTCTTTTTCAAGTTCAACATTATCACATTTTTTGGAAATTGTTAGACTTACTCGTATTTCTTCACCTTTCCAAATAACTTTCCCATACCATTCTTTAAAATAACTGCTATGTGAACTTTCTCGAAAATCCTGAATTTCCATATCTGATTTTCCTTTCTAAAAAAATTTAAGAAAGTTAGCCCATATAATACTCGTCTATTTCACCATTAAAATTACAACAAGCATAAAACATTTTATCAACAAAAAATAATTTTTCATGCATAGCTATTGTAAAATTAGAATTTTCTTCTACCTCACCATAATCAATTACTATTTCTATTTCATCATTATCAAGCAACTTTTTAAACGCTTCTTTCTTTAAAAAATAATTTTTCATAATTTTTTCTGTATCTTCTTTTCCAATAATTTTAAGTAATTCTTTTTCCACTTCTTCAATACTATTTGTTTCATAATAAATTTCAGCATATTCTGGTTTTACCCATTTTTCTTCATTAAACCAGTCAACAAATTCATCAGCAAACAAATTTTTACACTTTTTATCCCAGTATTCTTTCTTTTCTAAAATTTTTTCAACCATTTCTTCGATTTTTATTTCATCAATTTCCTCTTTATCAATGTCATCTTCACCATTACAGTACAATTTCATTTCTATTTCATGATTTATCCACATCACTTTACGAGTATGCTATCCATCTATGACTTCCCAATTTTTCATTTTTACTCCTTTTTTAACTACTTATGACTTTCCTCATATTTTCTAATCTCATCTTCATGCTGCAAAGTCAACCCAATCGAGTCAAGCCCTTTAAGCAATCTTTGTTTCCAGCTTTCTTCCAGCTCAAAAACATATTCTTTTCCATTCGCAATCAATTTATTATTTTCCAAGTCAACTGTAACCTTCGTATCTCCAGGCAATTTTGATAATTCGATTCTATCTGCTTCTGGCAATGTTATTGGCAAATGTCCGTTATTTAACCAATTCATGTAAAAAATTCCCGAATATCCTCCCGCCACGATTACATGAATTCCATAGTCTTGCAATGCCCAAGCAGCATGTTCTCTACTTGATCCACAACCAAAATTTTCTCCAGTAATCAAAATTGTTCCATTTTTGTATTCTGGCTTATTCAAATTAAAATCCATATTGTCAGATCCGTCTTCGTTGTATCTCCATTCATCGAAAACATGTTTTCCAAATCCTGTTTTTTCAATACTTTTCAAGTATTGTTTTGGAATTAATTGATCTGTATCTATATTGTTATTCATTATTGGAACGATTGTTCCTTCATATTTTGTAAATGGTTTCATATTTTTCTCCTTTATTTTTATAGTTATTTCTAAAACTCTAAGAACTGCAATAAATATTGTATTTTTTATGTTTAATTTTCTTGTTTTTCTCAACTTTCTGACAAGGGGTCTTGACCCCTTGCCTTAGAACATTTGTTTTATCAAATCTTAAATATGTATAGTTTTCAAACATGTCTAATATATCGTTTCCTTTATACTAAAATTTCTATTTCACTTCATCCAATTTTCTAACATCCACAAATTTTCCATAAATTGCCGCTGCTGCTGCCATTGCTGGACTTACTAAGTGAGTTCTTGCCCCTTTTCCTTGTCTTCCTTCAAAGTTTCTGTTGGAAGTTGAGGCACAGTGTTCTCCACTTGGGATTAAGTCTGGGTTCATTCCTAAGCAAGTTGAGCATCCTGCTTCTCTCCACTCAAATCCTGCGTCTTTGAATATTTGTGCAATCCCGTTTTCTTCAGCTGCTTTTTTAACAACTTGTGATCCTGGAACAACTACTGCTGTGATATTTGGAGCAACTTTTTTCCCTTTTACAATTTTTGCTGCAATTTCTAAGTCTGCTAATCTTCCATTTGTGCAAGATCCGATAAATACATGTTTTAATGGAATGTCGTAAGGAGATGCTCCTGGTGTAAGTCCCATGTAGCTGTATGCTCTTTCATAGTTTACATCTTTAATTTCAGGGAATCTTTCACTTATTCCAATTCCCATTTCAGGATTTGTTCCCCAAGTTACTTGTGGTTCAAGATTTGAAACATCAACTTTTATGTATTTGTCAAATGCATCTACAGAATCTGTGTACAATTCTTTCCATTCAGCCACTTTTTTATTAAATTCTTCGCCTTTTGGTGCAAATCTTCTTCCTTTTACATACTCAAAAGTAATTTCGTCAGGTGCGATAATTCCTGATTTTCCTCCTCCTTCAATTGCCATGTTACAAATTGTCATTCTTCCTTCCATTGACATATTTCTTATTGTATCTCCAAAAAACTCAAATGCATATCCATTTCCAAGCCCAATTCCGTAAGTTCTAATAATATGCAAAATTATATCTTTCGCATAAACACCTTTTTGTAATTCACCAGTTATTTCAATTCCCATTGTTTTTGGTTTCTTTTGCCAAATTGTCTGTGTCGCCAAAACATGTTCCACTTCACTTGTTCCAATTCCAAATGCCAAAGCTCCAAAAGCTCCATGAGTCGCAGTATGGCTATCTCCACAAACTACAGTTTTTCCAGGCTGTGTCAACCCTTGTTCAGGTCCAACCATATGCACAATTCCATTATTTTCATTAAACATGTCAACCAATTCAATCCCAAATTCTTTACAGTTAGCTGACAACGCATCCAACTGTGCCTTTGAAACTTTATCTTTAATATTCATTCTGTCAGCCATAATTGTTGGCGTATTGTGATCCATTGTTCCAAATGTCAAGTCAGGTCTTCTAACCTTTCTCCCTGCAATTCTCAATCCTGAAAATGCCTGTGGCGAAGTAACCTCATGAATCAAATGCAAATCAATATACAAAAGTTGTGCTTCCCCAGGTTCTCCCGTAATCACATGTTTTTCCCAAACTTTATCAAACAATGTTTTTGGTTTTTTCGCTTCATTTTTAATTTCTGACATTTTTTCTCCTCCGATTTTCTCTCCAAATTTTTTATTTATATTTTTTTAATTAATTTATTAATCTATTTAAAATTGTTCCATTCGTTTCTTTTCAAATTCTTGCAATTCCTTCACTTTATCTAAAATAATATCTGCATTTTGTTCCCTTAAATAGTTCATATACAATGCTCTATCATTTTTTTCAATCACAAACGGACTTATATTTTCCTGAAAACACAAATACAGCATAATCAGCCTTCCTGTTCGCCCATTTCCATCGCTAAAAAGATGAATTCTCTCAAATTCTATATGAGAATTTAATATTTCTGACAACTTTTCATCATCATTTTTACACAATTTCAACCGATAATTCAAGTTTTCAATCCAATTTTTTGTAAGAACTGGCGCTTGACTTGGTGTAGAAGTTTGAAAATCTGCACCAATTATTGCATTACTGCTATTTTTAAAATTTCCAGCATTATCATTTAACCTATCTAAAATTTCCTTATTTATATTTTTTATCATATAAATATCCAAATTTTGATCATTCGCAAGTTTATTCAACATATAGTCAATCGCCCTTTTATGATTCAAAACTTCAAAAACTTCACGAACACTCTTACTTCCAGGTATTGTACTATCTAAAATAATCGTAGCAGTTTCATTTAGTGTCAATGTATTTCCTTCGATAGCATTCGAGTGATGCGTCATTCTTACTGATAAATCTAAAAAATACTCATAATTTATTGTTTTTATATCCATCTTTTTCAACTTTCTATTCTTATAAAATTAATAACAATCCCAGTTGTAAAAAATATCTGAAAAATCTTTATTTTTCAACTTTTCACGATTAATAAAGAAATTCATCACTCCACAATCTCCAATCATAATTTCCCCTCCACTGTCAATTTGAAATAGCAAAGTATCGTATTCTTTCAATTGTTCTTCATCTCTTGGCTCAAATTGTGTAAAAAATGGAAATCCATTACATTTCGTTCCGCCATTTTCCCCATTAGAATTACTTATGAATATTCCCTCAACTTTTTGATACAATTTTTCTTTTTCACCTACATCAATATTTTTTTCTTTTAACACTTCTTCAAATAACTTTTCCAAAAGCGTATAATCGAAAGTTTCTTTTTCACTACTTTCCAAAGAAAAATTCATTTCACAAGGCTTATTTGCTATTTCTAAGTTTCCTGAATTTTCTCTATAAGGATTGTACATTTTCTTAAACTCAACTTCCGAATGATAATCTTCAATTTTTTCATAATAAATCACATCAAAACCATCTCGATTTGTATAATCGTCAAAATCCAATCCCAGCAAATCTTCTCCCAGAATCCAAAACTGCAAAATCCCCTCTTTTGGAAAATCTTCTAGACCTTTTAAGTCAGCACAATTTATCTGTGCAAGAAACATAAACTGTTTCCCTTCTGAATTTGTTGGAATTTTACTCCCTTTTGGAATATATGGAATTCCTTCAATTTTACTGTCTGTTATTTTTATTTCCTTTGAAGCATTAACTGAAGCAGATGCAACTTTCATTTCTTTTGCTGTTTCTTGATATTTTTTTTCTATTTTTTCAAAAATATCTTTTGCTAAAATCTTTAATTTTTTCTCTTCCATTCTACACCTCTTCCAAGTTTTATTTAACTTTCTTCAATTTCAGCACCACAATTTCAGGTTGTGCAAAAAATCGAATAAACATCTCAAAAGCTCCACCACCAACACCTGAAGTAGTATAAATCTTATGTCCATTATATTCTTTTAATCCATATCCATATTTCCAAGGATGCTTAATTTCTGCCCACAATATCAATCCAAACAATGTTATCTGTCCACCATGAGTATGCCCTGCCAAAGTTATATCTGACCTTTCCTTCTGTTCATTTGTCATTTCTTCAAAATAATCAGGATTATGTGTGATGAAGATATTAAAATCATCTTTTTTTATACCATTAAGTGCCTTCTGTGCATCAGGTTTGCCTTTTAGTAAATCGTCAACTGCTGAAATGTAGATACTCTGGTTATTTACTGTTATTTTGTCATTTTTATTTACCAACACTTTGTACCCAAGGCTTTTCAGTCCAGCCATATTTTTTTCCACAGAATTATAATCATGATTCCCCAAAATTGCATAAATTCCATATTTAGGCTTTTCTAACTTTTCCATTCCTTTGTAAAATCGTGGAATTTTACCAGTCCAGTTAGTATAGTCACCACCCAGAATTATAATATCCTTTTCCTGCTTATTTATCAAATCAATAATCCTGTCAAGTTGCTTCTGATTAAATCTCGCATAAGTATCCAGCTGAAAATCTGCCGCAAACACAATTTTCTTTCCATCAAATTCTTTTGGAATATCTTTTGAGGCAATTTCTATTGTTCTAACCTTAAGTTGTGTATATTCATAATGTGCATAAATTAGGCAGATTATAAAAAATATTGCTAAAATTCCTAAAACTGAAAATACTGTTTTTTTAGTTATCATAAAATTTTCCTTTTTATTTGTTTTTTTTCTCTCTGATTTTAGAATTTATAATTTTTCATTTATTTCCTAATCAAAAACTGCACTTACTTCTATTTCTATCATCAATTCCTTATCAATTAATGAAGACACCTCTACCATTGTTGCAGCTGGTTTAATATCCCTAAAAAATTCTCCATGTGCTTTTCCATATTCTTCCCATTTTGAAATATCTGTAACAAACATTCTTGTTCTAATAACATTTTCTAACGCCAATCCTTCCTTTTTAAGAACCTTTTTTATATTTTCAAGAATATATTTTGTCTGTTCATAGGCATTTCCTGCTGCATAAGGCTTTCCATCCTTGACAGCTGTTGTTCCTGCTATTTCAAAAATATTTCCTATCCTTACTGCTCTCGAATATCCTACAATGTCCTCCCATGGAGAATTTCCGCTTATATTTTTTCTCATTAATTTAATTCCTTTCAAATTCTCATACTTCTCTTATTTTTTCAATAATAATATTCATATTCTGGCTTATCAAAAAGATTATAATAAAATTTTATTATTTTTTTATCCTCTTTTAAGTTCAAAAATCACAATCTCAGGTTGTGCAAAAAATCGAATAAACATTTCAAGAAAGGCCCCTCCTAGCCCTGAGGTAATATAAATTTTATGTCCGCCATACTCTTTCATTCCATAGCCATATTTTTTCTTATCTTTTACTGCCGACATAATAATTTTTCCAAAGAAAGTAACCTGTCCGCCATGAGTATGCCCCGCAAGCGTCATATCTGCCTTTTCCTTCTCATTCTCTGTCATTTCCTCAAAATATTCTGGATTGTGAGTCAAAAACAATACAAAATCTTCTTTTTTTGTACCTTCAAGAGCTTTTTTCGCATCAGGCTTTCCATGCCACAAATCAGCCACTCCTGCAATATATATTTTTTCATTATTTATTGTTATTTTTCTGTTTTCATTTGTAAGAAGATTAAATCCAAGTTTTTTCATATTTTCAGCAGTTTCCTTTTCACCTGGATACTCATGATTTCCGTAAATCGCATATACTCCAAGCTCGGGAATTTTAATATTTTTAGCATCCTCATAAAACTTAGGAATATTTTTCTCCCAAGTCGCATAATCTCCCCCCAGCAATATTATATCCTTTTTCTGTGCATTTATCAGCTCAATCGCCTTTTTTTCCTGAACTCGATTAAACCGTGTCATCGTATCATACTGAAAATCCGCTACAAACAGTACTCTCTTACCATCAAATTCTTTTGGAATATCTTTCGACTTTATCTCAATCGCCTTAATTTTAATATGCCTATACTCATAATGAGCATCAATTAAAAATATCACAATTAATACTACAAAAACCAACAAAAATTTAATAATCCAACTTTTTGCCTTCATTTTTTCTCCTTCTAAATAAATTAAACAATAACCCCAAATAAAAGTATAAATTTTTCATTCCCATATAAGCTCCAAATCCTGCTATCATGAAAAATGTAAAAAATATACTTTCTCCCGTTTTATCAAGGGATGTTATGTATTTTAATACAAAAAAAAGTATCACCGCTTTTATTGTTACTATAATTAATGGAGGGATTAACAAACTTTTTTTATCTACTTTTATTTTTGAAATTAAATAAGTAAAAATCAAACTAATGATGATAAAAATAATTTCTTCTAGTGAAAATAATCTTTCTAAAATCCACTCATTTTTTATATTCAAACTTGTTAAAAAATCATAAATGCTATTATTAAACCTTATAATCACCAAAACAATATCAAAAAATATTAAAAATAGCAAGTAGAATAACCAAAAAAATACTTTTTTCATTTTTATTCTCCACCTAATTTTTTATTTAGATATTTAAGAATTTCAAAAATCAAATTCTTTTTTTCAAAAATATTTTACTCATTAGTATTATCATCAAGAACTATCGCACAAATAATATAAGCCAGTAGACCCGTTCCTGCACAAAAAATCAAAACAAGCCATACTATTCTTACAATACTTGAATCAATATCAAAATATTCTGCAATTCCTCGGCATACGCCTGTAAGTTTTCTATCTTTTACTGATTTGTACAATTTCTTTTTCATAATATAAAACTCGTTATTTTATGTAATTACGACCTTAAAAAAATATAAATCAATGTCATAAAAATTGAAACTATAAAAAAGCCAAATACTTTCCAATATCTATAATATAAAGTTTCACACAAAGCATACAAATTAAAGAAAATTAATGATAAAAATAATAAATATTCTTTTTCTTTAAAGAAAGATGCTATTCCTGTTATAAGAAACAGACATCCACTTAAAAACATCAACATTACTTTTAATTTAAGTTGCAAAATTGTGATTTCTTCAGGTAATTCTCTATGCTGTAATTTAGCCTTCATTATTTTATCTTTCCCAAAAAGGTAATAACCATTTGTCATAATTTCTATTAAACCGAAAATTACAATTATAATTTTAAATATAAACATTTCTCCTCCTTTTCTCATTTACTCACAAATTTTCCAACTTTTTCAAGAAATTCCTTCCTATCTTCATCTTTACCTTTTGCTTTAAAACTATAATGAATCCATTTCGTTTTCTTTATCCCAATTCCACCAAAATTAGCCTTTTTCATAGTAATTCCAAATCCTGTAATATTCAGCAAAAATTTTGGTGCTGTAGCAGTTGTAATCATTTTTGCCATTTTTATGTTAGTTAGAACACCCTTTATTCCAGTTTGTGTACTTTCATAAGCAAATCCTTTAGTCATAACTTTGTCAAAAAATCCTTTTAATATTGCAGGCATTGACATCCACCAAATTGGAAATACAAGTATCAGTTCATCAGTATTTTTCAATATTTCCTGATATTTTTCCACCAAAGGATCAATACTTTTCCCTTGTGAATACAAAGACAATTCTTCTTCTGTCATTACAGGATTAAATTTATCCTTATTCAAATCTATAACTGTATATTTTTCTTTTGTTTCATCAAGTTTTTCCATTACTTTATCTAAAATTGCCTTGTTAAAACTTCCTTTCCATGGATGTGCAAAAACTATTATTTTCATTTTTATTTCCTTTCTTCCTTTTTTGTTTTTTTATATCTCATACTTTATTTTTGATTTCTCATTAGTCAATTTTTCTTCATTTTTCTTTTTCTGTAGTATATTTATAACTAGTTGTATTAAAAATACATACCTAAAGAACATATTTATTTTACTGTAACTTCTAGAAATAACTAGAAATAAGAAGATGAATATTCCTCCTTACTCCCATATTATTGCGTGTTAAATCTAATAAAATGATAGTTGTTCATCCATATAATAATATTTATTGTCAGGATTATTATTAAGATTACAAAGCTTTTGATTTTTATGTTCATTTTTGAGAAGAAAAATGTAAAAATTAAATTATGTGTAATACATATATTTACTCAAAACTAAACCCATTAATTAATTAGATTTATAAGATCAAACTCTAGTCATTTCTCCCTCACTATCAAATAAAATAAAAATATTTTTACTTTTTTATTATAAACTTATTTCTGTTTAAAATCTTTATATACAAAAAAGTCAATTAGACTTTGTCTGAAAACTCGAAATTTATGTTATTTTTAATGTTTCTTATTTTAAAAATTACATTAAAATTAACATTTATTATTTTGGGTTTTGAAAAAATTTATTAAAAATTTGTCATTTTGAAAGTTTTCAAACACACCCTAAATTTGTTTTTTTTGTTTTTAATCCATATTTATTTATTTTAAAACTTTATATATTTCAAATGCAATAGCTTTTGCCAATAATGGTGGAACTGCATTTCCAACTTGTGTATATTGAGGAACTTCATTTTTTCTTGCTTTTCCACCAGTAGTTCTTTTTCCATAAAACACAAAACTATCATCAAATGATTGAAGTCTTGCAAATTCTCTAACTGAACATATTCTATTACAAATAGGTAAAATTAAGTCATCAGGCAAAGTTAAGATTGTATTACTTGGTTTATCTAAATATAATTTTATTCTTGAATTTTTTTTAGTAACTATCAAATCCAATAATTTCTTCTCCTTTGAAATATTTTTACACTTTTTTACTATTTCCGACTTTGAAGTAGTTAATCTATTTGATAAATATTCCAATAAATTAGGATATTTAATAATTTCCAATCCATCTTTTATTAGTCTTTTCCTTAACTGTGAATTACTTTCTCCTTCATTTAAAAGAGAAAATCTTTCTTCTATATAGTTATAATGTTTTGAAAGTTCATTATTATACTTCTTTTTTTCTGAAATTGTTTTATTAGTTACTATATTTTTTGTTCTTCCTTTTTGAGAAGATTTTTGATATTTCTTATTATCTAATTCATAATTTGTTAAATCTGATATTGCTTCTCTTAAAGTAATTTTTTGTTGAATTTCTTTTGGATATTTAGGTTTTTTCATATCATTTCTAAAACCAATTAATATTAATCTATGTCTATTTTGAGGAACCCCATAATTTGAGGCATTTAATATTCTTGGTTCTAATAAATTATATTCTACTTTTTTTAATTCATTTTCAATTATATCTATAGCATTTTTATTTTTATAAATTTCATTATCAAAATCAGATACAAAACTTTTAAATTTTATATCAATTATTCCTGGAACATTTTCAAAAACTAAATATTTTGGTTTTATTTCATTTATAACCCTTAAATATTCTTTAAACAATAAATTCCTATTATCATTTTCTTCTTGCTTTCCTGCTCTACTAAATCCTTGACAAGGTGGTCCACCAAAAACAGCATCAATCTCTATATTTTTATTCTCTTCAAAGTCTTTTAATTCCGAAATTATTCTCTTTATATACGTTCCTGTTATATTCTTTATATCCCCAACTTCAAGCCAAGTATTCTCACCTTGGACTAATCCCAATTGTTCATGTCTTTTTCTATATGTTTCAGAAGCATCTTTACTTATTTCATTTGAAAAAATAATATGAAATCCTGCTTGTAAAATCCCTTCACTCATCCCTCCTGCTCCACAAAATAAATCAATTACTATTGGTTTCATATATCCTCCATTCTCTTTATTTAGGATAACATTTTTTATTTATTTTGTCCAGGATTTAATTTAAAGATTTTGATAAAATTTCTGATATATATTTATGTCTTAATTCTCTTTGCTTTTTGTCCATAACACTATTTTTAGCAGCTTGTACATATTCATCAGGAATCGTTTTTAAAAATATATCTAAATTTTTCTCAAATAATTTTATATCTATATTTTCAATAAATTCTTCATTAAGCATTAAAGCTAAAACTAAACTAAAAAAATTTCCTCTTATCATAAAATAATTTTTCTTTCGTGAATAATTATAAGTTGGAAATTTAGTTTCACGAAAAATATCTATTATTTTAGAAAAAAGATTAAATATTTTTGTTTTCTTTTTATCAACCTTATCTGTTAATTCAACAATTTCATCTTCATCTAAAATTCTTGAAAAAAAACTTCCTTTAATATAAGTACCAATAATATCAATAATATCTTTTGTTGCATAATTTTGTTTTATTTGATTCGGAGTGTAAACTCTTTCTTCAATATATTCTACTATTTTTTTAAAATCTTTATCTGAAGCCCATTTTTTAAATTCTAAAGTAATAAAAGGATTTTCTATAAATAATTTCTCCTCATTTTCTTCTAAATCCTCATCTTGTTTTATTATTAAGTCTCCAGATAAAAGTCTGGCAAATAACATAAAATTATTATTTGAAAGAAGCGAAACTCTTTTTTCAGTCTCATTCAATGTATGTTTATTTTTATTTAACCTTCTAAATATTTCTTCTATTTCTGAAATATCTTGCTCTGGATTTAACTTTAATGTAACCGTACCTATTTCATAATCAAGAAATTTTGTTTTTTCTTCATCTGAAAGTTCTTTATAAAATTTTTCTTTAACTGAAAACTCATTATTTATGAATCTTTTTATTGTTGTTAATCTCTGTTGTCCATCTATTACATGAATATATTTGATATTTTTTTCTAAATCTCTTTTACCTTCAGCTATAAAAATTTCAGGACAAGGATATCCTAATAAAATCGTTTCAATAAATTCTATTTGATCTTTCATATCCCATACAAAATTTCTTTGATAATATGGTGCATAGATTAATTCTCCCTTTTTCATCATACTTTCTAAATTTCCTATATCTTCTGAATTTAATTTATATTTCCCACCTAAAATTTCACTTCCCATTATATACCTCCAATTTTTCTTTATATATTTCTAAACTTTCCTTTAATTTATTATGAAATGTTTCTTCATCTAAATATATCGCAGCACTTATTTTTTGGTTATATTCTTTACTTAACTCATAAAAAAAATTTCTCCAATTTCTTTTAAATTTCTTGTCTCCTATAGTATCAGGTCTTATATAACCTTTAAGATAATTTTCTTTAAACAATTGTTCATGTTCAGGTTTACTAAAAAAAGTATTATTTTTAAAATATTCTGTTATTTTCAAAGTATTTTTATATAAATAATAAAAAAAATCTTTGTTTATTATTGCAATATCTAAATCTGAATCATTTGAAAAAAATTTAATTTCTTTCGATTTTTTAGGTTTTACAAAACTAAAACCAGTATGAGTTGAACCAATGATTTTAAAATCTTTAAAGGGAATGTTATACTCTTTAGATATTTTATCAAAAATATCATAAACTTTTTTAGAAGTTATTTTTAAGCTTGGTTTCAAAAGAAATATATGTTTTACTAATTTTTCTGTATTTGAATTTTTTAAGTACTCATCAATAATTCCTTTATAACTATCGTTCATCTTTTTATTATATAATTTTATATTATAACTCCTTATATAAAATTATACTCTCCTTTCTGTTTTTATATTTTTTGTCATTTGTCAGAATCAAAAACTAGAAAAATAGAGAATAAATTCTCTTTTTAACTTTAAACTCAAAGAAACCAAAAATTTTTAAAATAACCCTAATTTCAATGTACAGGAAGTAATTTCCTCCTCTTTCCGAATATTCTTCTAATAACTCTAATATCAATTAATTTGAATTTTTTTTCAGTATCTTTTTATTTTAATTTTTCATTTCTATTTTATATTTTTTTATATTTTTACAAATGTCTATTATAAAAACTATTTATTATAAAGCCTATTTATTCCATTAATATAAGCCTTTATACTTGCTTCCACAGCATCCGTACTTTATCTATTTCCATTTTTATCTTTCCAAAATCAATTTTGATTACGGTAAAATCTATTACTCTCATCTTAATTTATTGAGAAATATGTAAAACTTCGTACACTTTTGAATTTTCTGTTTCTTTAGGGGCATCTTCAAAAAAATAATACTCTGTATGTTTCCAATTTTCAGGGTTATATACTAATGCTTTTCCAACAATTTTATCATCTGATATAGAAAATTCCATTCGTTTCATTTTTTCCATCGGTTTTGTTTCATTCTCTATTTCCAATAAATATTTTGCTTTAGAAAAGTTTTCATTAAATTCTTGCGACAATGGTATTCCAATATTTATAGTCTGCCAGCCAAAAGAATTTAAGATATTGTCATAAAATCCATCAAATATGAATTTATTCATTCCTTTGTTATCTTTCCAAAAGTATAATGGCGAATATTCTTTATTTTTCTCAGATATTAAATAGGCTTTAAAAAATAAATCTTCAAATCCATCTGTTTTAAATCCATTTTCTTGCACTCTTTTTCTAATATTGTTCATATCAAAATCATTTGGAAGTTTTACTTTATACTGCATCATTATCATGTTTTTTTATTCTCCTATATTTTCACTTAATTACTATATAATCTATTTATTCCGTTAATATAAGCCTTTATACTTGCTTCCACAACATCTGTACTTTGTCCTCTACCAATAAATCTGTTTCCATTTTTCTCAATTATAACAACAACCTGTGCCTGTGCATCCGTATCTCCTGTAATTGCTTCCAATTTATATTCTTCTAAGACAAAAGTGTCGCTCACTGCCAAATTAACTGCATTATAAGCCGCATCAACTGGTCCGTCTCCAAGAGCTTCTTTAACCATTTTTTCTCCATCTAAATCAATTGTTACTGTAGCTTTTGGCTTTTTTCCTTCCTGTCTTGAAATTTCAAAGTGAGTCAATTTGATTCTTCCTTCGATTTTTGCTGCATCTCCAGCAACTAATGCGATAATATCTTCATCTAAAACATATTTTTTCTTATCTGCCAATTTTTTAAATTGTGCAAATAATTTTTCCACTCTGTCACTTCCAACATGGTCAAATCCTAAAGATTCCAACTTTTGTATAAAAGCGTGTTTTCCTGAATGTTTTCCAAGTACCAAGCTGTCTGGATTTCTTCCTACAGATTCTGGACTCATAATTTCGTAAGTTTCAGGATTTGCTAAAACTCCGTGCTGATGGATTCCTGATTCGTGAGCAAATGCGTTCGCTCCAACGATTGCTTTATTTGGCTGCGTAGTAACCCCTGTCAAAAGACTTACTAATTTACTTGTTGGATAAATTTGCTTTGAGTCAATGTTTGTGTAATATTCTTCAAATAAGTCTTTTCTTGTTTTCAAAATCATCGCAATTTCCTCAAGTGAAGTATTTCCAGCTCTTTCGCCAAGTCCATTTATCGTACATTCAATCTGTGTCGCTCCAGCTTGAATCGCTGCAACCGAATTTGCAACCGAAAGTCCCAAGTCATCGTGACAATGCACAGAAATATCCACATTTTCAATTCCTTTTACATTTTTTTTCAAATAACTTATCAATTCAAACATTTCATTTGGAGTTCTGTAACCCACAGTATCAGGCACATTTAATGTAGTAGCTCCAGCTTTTATAGCTGTTTCGTATACTTCCGCCAAAAATTCTTTCTCTGTTCTAGTCGCATCTTCTGAAGAAAATTCAACATCATCAACAAATGATTTTGCAAGTTCCACCATTTCTCTTGTTCTTTCCACAATTTGCTCTTTTGTCATTTTCAGCTTAAACTCCCTGTGAATAGGCGAAGTCGCAATAAATGTATGAATTCTAGGCTTTGCCGCACCTTTTAGAGCCTTCCCTGCTGCTTCAATGTCTTTCTTCACAGCTCTTGACAAGCTGCAGACTGTAGAATTTTTGACATTTTCCGCAATCATTTTAACTGCTTCAAAATCTCCAGGCGATGCCACAGCAAACCCAGCTTCAATTATATCCACTCCCAGACTTTCCAATTGTTTTGCAATTCTCAATTTTTCTTCAGCATTAAGATTAACTCTTGGTGTTTGTTCTCCATCTCTTAGGGTCGTATCGAATATTTTAATATGCGTTTTCATTGTCTTATTCTCCTTGTTAATAATTTTTTTGTTTCGCTCTTCTATTTTCTCCATCTCAATTTATTAAATTCAAAAATTTGTTTCAAAAATATTCACTTTAAAAACAAAAATTTACTATTCTTTCACAGCTTCAAATCTCAATCTCACATAATCTGCCAAAATTTGTCCATTTTCATTTTTTTCAAGATCTTTTTCTAATTTTTCAGCTATTTCATCAATCAATTTTTCTTGCATTTCTTTTGGAATGTTTATAAAAGCAGGTGCAGAAAAGGTTTGCAGCCATCCTTTTATCCCTGTAGGAAGTAAAGTTGGACGAGAAAAAGTTATCATTCTTTTCACTTTCAAGCCGTATTTATTAAGTAATTCTGTTTTTTCTTTTTCTGTTGGAAAAAACCAGCATTTTACAGCTTTAAAATTATGTTTTTCTGCAACTTCAAACATTGCATTTTCTATTTTTTCCACATTTCCTTTACAGCCCGTTTCGGCTACAAAGCGTCCGCCTTTTTTCAAGGCTCGAGATACTCCTTCCATTACTTTCTCTGGATTAGTCATCCAATGTAGCGCCGCATTGGAAAAAATCGCATCAAACTCATTTTCAAATTTCATATTCTGTGCATCTCCCTGTACTGCCTCAACCCCAATTTTTCTTGCCGCCTCAACAAATTTCTGGCTTCCATCAAGTCCTAAAACTTTGCACCCATATTCAGTAATTTTCTTAGTCAATACTCCATCTCCACAGCCTAAATCCAAGATATACTCATCTTTTTGTGGATTCAACCATTCAATCAGTTCCTTCCCATAATCTGAAACAAACCGTGCATTTTTCTCATATTTTTCCTTTTCCCAATGTTGACTTACCCTCATTTTTTTGAACCTTCTTTCTGTACTATTTCTGTTTATATTTTCAACAAGAATTTTTATTTTAACAAAACATCTCTATTTTTCTAATATTTAATCTCAAAATTTATTTCAAAATTTCTAAAATTCTATAATTTTTCTCCACGGCTCATTGCTACAACTCCAGTTTTAGCAATTTCCAGAACTCCGTAATTATGCATAATTTCTACAAATCCACGTAATTTTTTTACACTTCCAGTCAATTCAACTACTAGGGAAGTTGGCGACACATCCAGAACTTTTCCCCTGTAAATATCTGCCACTTGAACGATTTGGGCTCTAGTTTCAGCATCAGCTTTTACCTTTATTAACATTAATTCCCTTCTGATAACGTTTTCAACTGGGAACACTTTCACTTTTACGACATCGACAATTTTATAAACTTGTTTTTGAATCTGATTTAATGTTTTGTCATCTCCTTCAACTGACAAAGTCAATCTTGCATAGCCTGGTTTATTAGTAACTCCTGCTGTCATTTTTAAAACGGAATATCCTCTTCTATTGAATAAAGACATTATTCTCGATACAATTCCATCAGTATTTTTTGCAATTATTAAAATTTCATGCTCTCTATTCATTTTCTAACACACCTTTCTTTCCGATCATTTGACTTACAGTTTTTCCTGCTGGAATCATCGGGAATACATTTTCTTCTTTTTCAACAACACACTCGATTAACACACCTTCATCAGACAATATTAAATTTTTCAATTTTGTTTTCAAATCTTCCTTGTTTGTAAGTTTTGCATTTTTAATTCCATATGCTTCAGCAATTTTGATAAAGTCTGGATTTATTTCTAGATCAACGAATGAATATCTTCTGTCTTTAAATAGTTCTTGCCATTGCCTAACCATTCCTAGGTATGAATTATTAAGGATAACAACTTTTACTGGCAGATTGTACTGTTTTATCATCATTAGTTCCTGCAACGTCATTTGAAATCCTCCATCTCCAACAATTAGCACAACTTTTTTATCAGGTGCTCCAATTTGCGCTCCAATTGCCGCAGGAAGTCCAAATCCCATTGTTCCCGCTCCACCTGAAGTTACAATAGAGTTGGGATTTTGATAAGTGAAGTATTGTGCAGCCCACATTTGATGCTGACCAACATCAGTTACAATAATTGTGTCTCCTTTCAGAATATCATCAATCGCTCTTAAAACTTCTTGTGGAAGCAATCTGTCTTCTCCAACTTCCCTATGTCCCAATGGATATTCCTTCTTCCAATCATTAACTTTTTTAACCCATTCCGTATGAGTTTGTGGTTTAACTTCCGAATTAATAACAGTCAGAACATGTTTCAGATCACCGACAATAGGCACATCCGCTTTTTTATTCTTGTCAATTTCAGCTGGATCAATGTCAATATGAATTATCTTTGCTTTTTCAATAAATTTGTTAGGATTTCCAGCAATTCTATCGTCAAATCTAATTCCAGCGGCAATTACTAAATCGGCTTCGTCTGTTGCATAATTCGCTGGTACAGTTCCATGCATTCCTAACATTCCAAGAGACAATTCATGCGATTCAGGAAACGCTCCCAATCCAAGCAATGTCGTAGCCACAGGCGTCTGCATTTTTTCAGCATATTCAAACAATTCTTTAGAGGCTTTCGATTTCAAAACTCCCGCTCCTGCAATTATCAAGGGTTTTTTCGCTTCTTTTATCAATTTAATTGCTCTTTTAATTTGACCTTGATGCCCTTCATAAGTTGGCGAATATCCTTCCAATTCAATTTCTTCATTAAATAATCTTTCAAATTCTTCATACGGAATTTGATGAAGTTGAATATCATTTGGAATATCAATAAGAACTGGTCCTGGTCTACCTGTTGTTGCAATATAGTAAGCCTCTTTTACAACTCTAGGTATCTCTTTTATATTTTGAATCAAATAATTACATTTCGTAATTGGCATTGTAATTCCAACTGTATCAGTTTCCTGAAAAGCGTCTCTTCCCAATAAATTTGATCTAACTTGTCCAGTTATCGCAATCATTGGCACAGAATCCATGTGTGCAGTCATTATTCCTGTAACCATGTTTGTTGCGCCAGGTCCTGAAGTCGCAAGACAAACTCCCACTTTTCCAGAAACCCTCGCATAACCATCTGCCGCATGTGACAATCCTTGCTCATGTCTTGCAAAATAGTAATTTATTTTGTCATAGCTATAAATTTCATCAAATATTGGTATTACCGCTCCTCCCGGATACCCAAAAATATCTGTTATTCCTAATCTATGTAGCGATTCCAGCAAAATTCTGCCACCGTTTATCATCTTAGTTTCACCCATTGTTTCAACCACCTTTTCTAAATTTTTTATTTTCTATTTTTTAATCATTAATCATAGCTTGAGAATTTAATCTTTTTATTATATACCCTTTTTTCTTAAATTCTTCTGTTATTTTATTTATATGTTCTTCCCCATTTGTTTCAACTGTTACTTGCAGTTCAACTTCGTGGAACCTGTCCAGATTTTTAAACTGATTATGCTCCAGCCTAATTACATTCGCATTCTGTTTTGAAAGAATTTGCGATACAGCCACCAGTTGACCAGGCTTGTCTGGCAAATCAACCGCAAATGTAAAAATTCTTCCTCTAGCTACCAGCCCTTTATTAATCATAGATGAAATAGTTAATACATCTATATTACCGCCACTTATTATTGAAATTATTTTTTTCCCTTTAACATTCAATTTTTTCAATCCTGCTACAGCTAAAATTCCTGAGTTTTCCGCAACAATCTTATGTTTTTCAACCAAGACTAAAAATGCCGCCATTAGCTCATAATCAGATACAGTAACTATGTCATCTACATATTTTTCAATATAGTCAAATGTAATTTCACCAATTTTTTTCACAGCCGTTCCATCTGCGATTGTATTCGCTTCATCAAGTTCAACAACATGATGGCTTTTTCTAGCCTCCAATGCACTTGCCGCACCTTCTGGCTCAACACCAATTATTTTTATCAATGGATTTTTTAATTTCGCAGCCGAAGCAATTCCCGAAATAAGTCCACCGCCACCAATTGGCACCAAAATTATATCTGCATCAGGCAATTCCTCCAGTACTTCCAAAGCAATTGTTCCTTGCCCTTCAATCACATCTTCGTCATTAAACGGATGCACGAAAGTATATCCTTCTTTTTCCTGCAATTTTTTTGCATACTCATAAGCCTCGTCATAAACTTCTCCAGTCAAAATAACTTCTGCACCATATCTTCTAGTCGCTTCAACTTTAATAAGCGGGGTATGTTTAGGCATAACAATTACAGCCTTAATTCCCAATTTTTGAGCAGCTAGTGCCACTCCTTGTGCATGATTTCCAGCTGATGCTGCAATTACTCCTCTTTTTTTCTCTTCTTCCGTCAATTTCGCAATTTTATTATAAGCACCTCTTATTTTAAATGCACCTGTTCTTTGTAAATTTTCTGGTTTAATATAGACATCATTTCCTGATTCATCAGAAAAAATATTGCTATGAATCAATTTCGTCTTTTCAATAACTGTCCCCAATCGTTCTCTAGCTTCCATAAAATCATATAATTTATGCAATTTTTTCACCTTCTCCAATTTTTTTATTTCCCTAATTTTCTTTCAGTTTTTTTACAAGGAGCTACCTCATAAATCAAATAAAAATAATTTATGATTTATTAGGCACTCCCTGTCTTACTTTAAATATTTTTTATTTTTTTGTTCAAGAAATCTATTATCAATTCTGTAACTTCTGGCTGAAACCAATATTCATCTGAATGTCCCGCTCCCGGAACTATGTATCTTTTTGAGTCCACACCATTTTCAATCAACGCCTTATGAAGTATTTCTGTCTGATTCGGAAGAACCAATGTATCTGCATCTCCATGCATTAATAGGAATGGAGGCGTTTTTTGTGAAATATAAGATATAGGATTTGTAGATTCAATATTATTCCTTACATCATTTAGCCAGAACTTTACTGACATAAGTATCGCCCTATAGCCTTCTTCTGCATCTTCTGGAATATCAAAATCAACTTCTCCAAAATCCGTTACGCCATAAATATCTATAACTGCTTGCACATCACTATTTTCGGATAAATTCTCGCCCCTGTCAAAATTGGTAGTTCCGCTTGTAACTCCTGCCATTGCTACCAGATAACCTCCAGCAGATTCACCCATCAATGCTATTTTCCCCTTATCAACTCCATACTCATCAGCATTTGCCTTCAAAAATCTGATTGCTGCTTTTACATCTTCCACGCTTTGTGGAAACACTCCATCAGGAATAGTTCTATATTCTATACTTGCAACCACATAACCCGCCTTTGCAATTTCCAATCTTTGCTGCAAATAGTTTTCCTTGTAGCTGTGTGCAAAAGACCCTCCTGGCACAAATAATACTGTCGGATATTTCCCCTCTCTATTAGGCTTTAAAATATCCATTTCCAATTTTATATTTTTCCTAAAATAGCTGACTGGCTGAGAATAAGTAACATTTACTATTGATTTTATTTTTTCCTGTGTCAATTTAACATTTAGAATTTTACTTTCATTATCATTTACCATTTCATTTTTCTCCTCTGAAATTTTCCTATAATTACAATTTAAAGTTAACAATATCAAATTCCATCTAATAGATGTTCGATAACCTAAGTTTTTTTATCTATACAAGGGGTCAAGACCCCTTGCTTCAAGATATTTATTTTATTAAATTCTAAGTTTGTATAGTTATCGAACAGGTCTAATGTTTATTTGCTAAAAATCAGTCATGTGCCTTTTACTAGAATTAATTCCAATATTATTTTTTATTAATCTAAAATTTCTATGGCTCCTCTATCTGCTGAAGACACATGCATCGCATATTTTTTCAAATATCCTTTTACTTCAAGTTTAAACGGTTCCAATTTAGCTTTTCTAGCTTCAATCTCTTTATCTGAAACTTTAATATTAATTGTTCTGTTTGGAATATCAATTTCAACAATGTCCCCGTCTTGAACTATTGCAATATTTCCTCCTGAAGCAGCTTCTGGCGAAACATGCCCAATTGAAGCACCTCTTGTAGCTCCTGAGAATCTTCCGTCAGTAATCAGTGCAACATCCTTATCCAGTCCCATTCCTGCAATCATCGCTGTTGGTGATAGCATTTCTCTCATTCCCGGTCCACCTTTCGGCCCTTCATATCTAATAACCACAACATCTCCTGCTACAATTTTTCCACCTGTAATCGCTTCGACAGCTTCTTCTTCACTGTTAAATACTTTTGCAGGTCCTGTATGCTGCAACATTTCTGGATCTACTGCACCTTCTTTAACAACACAGCCATCCGGTGCCAAATTTCCTTTCAGTACAGCAATTCCCCCAGTTTTGTAAGCTGGTTTATCCCAAGGTTTGATCACATCATCATCATTAATAAACGCATTTTTTGCTAATTCTCCTTGTGTTTGCAATGCTACAGTTTTCGTATCTCCATGCAATCTTCCGTTTTCAAGCATTCTCTTCATAACACCAGTAACCCCACCAGCTCTATACAAGTCTTCAATAAAGTACTCTCCAGATGGCGATAATTTACAGATTTGACAAGTTTTTTGAGCAATTTCATTAAAGTCATCTAAAGTCAGATCTATTCCAGCTTCATGAGCAATCGCAGGTAAGTGCAATGCTGTATTAGAAGATCCTCCAAGTGCCATATCCACTGCAACCGCATTTTCAAACGCTTCTCTTGTTAAAATGTCGCTTGGTCTTAAATCTGCTTTTAAAACTTCCATAATTTGCATTCCCGCTTTTTTAGCAAGTCTTGCTCTTTCTGAAAATACAGCTGGAACAGTTCCATTTCCAGGAAGTCCCATTCCAAGAGCTTCTGTCAGACAGTTCATAGTATTTGCAGTATACATTCCTGAACAAGAACCACAAGTAGGACAAGCCATTTCTTCAACTGAATTTAATTCTCTTTTAGTAATTTGTCCAGTGTTATAAGCTCCAACCGCTTCAAACACATTACTTAATCCAATTTTTTTACCTTTATAAACTCCAGCAAGCATTGCTCCTCCACTTACAAATATTGAAGGTATATTCAATCTTGCCGCAGCAATCAGCATTCCAGGCACTACTTTATCACAGCTTGGCATAAACACAATCGCATCAAACGGAGTCGCCATAGCAACCGCTTCAATAGAATCTGCAATTATATTTCTTGTAACCAGCGAATATTTCATCCCAATGTGATTCATTGCAAGTCCATCACAAATCCCAATTGTATTAAATTCCATTGGAACTCCTCCAGCCATTCTAATCCCATCTTTTACCGATTGAACCAAGTTTTTCAAATGAACATGCCCTGGTATTATTTCATTAAAGGAATTCGCAATTCCGATTATTGGTTTTTCCATTTCTTCACTTGTGAATCCTAATCCCTTTAGCAATGATCTGTGCGGCGCTCTAGCTGCACCTTTTGTCAAATTATTACTTCTTCCTTTTCCATTCATTGATTTTCACTCTCCTAAATTTTTTTATATAAATATCAATAACCTTTAAAAATTAACAATATAATCATTTAAAGTTATTTGAATATATTTTATCACATATTTTGTAAAATTTTTACCTATTTTTTTTAATAAAAAATAAAAGACGATTTAAATATAAATCGCCTCAAAGTTATAAAAACAAAAATAGTTTTTTAATATTATTATGATTCTATATAATTATTTTTCAGTAAAATTAGTCATTACTTTTTTATCATTTACCAATGTAACAAAATCATTATCAGAAACTTTTAAGGCAACATATTTTCTATTTTGCACAGTTTTAATTTCTAAAATTTCAATAATCAGTAATAATGATAAGACTAAAATTAATAATGACATAATTTCCTCCAATTTTTCTCTAGCTCATTTTTATGCAATTATTATAGCAAAAATCATTAATTTTGTAAAATATATATTATATATATAATCTATCTATTTTATTAATCTTTAAAAAATTAAATGCTGAAAAAGAAACCATTTGATTAAATAGCATTATCTTTTTTTACGAATAACGTCGAGTGTTTCTCTAAATTCCTTTTTCAAATCTTCGTCATCTGAATTCTTAGATAATTCCAATCCTTTTTTTACTAATTTTTCTGCATTATCATAATCTCCCAAATCAATATACAAAACTGCCAAATTATCGTAAGCCCACAAATTTCCCTTTTGTATTGATGCCAAATACCATTTTATTGCTTCTTTTTGATTTCCTTCATTTTCAGCAATTAATCCTAATCTATTTTCAGAAGATCCATCCTTTTCAAATTTCGTAACTTTCAAAAACCATTCCTTAGCATTTTTGTAATCTTCCAATTCTTCATAAGATGCCCCGATCCAAAAATAATTATCAGTATTATCTGCTATTTTTTGATATTCCTTATAATATTTTATAGCTTTCTCGTATTCTTCTTTTTCATAATAGACATAAGCCAAATTTGAAATTGCGTTATAATTTCCTCTTTCTATAGCCTTTAAATAGTATTTTTCAGCTTCTGAATAATTATCCAAATTATCATATAAAACTCCCAGTTTGTTTAAATAATCCGCATTATTTGGAAACTCGTTTACATATTTAGTAACCAGAGGCAATAATTTCTTTTGATCATCTTTATCATAAGCTTCGCTTATCTGTTTTTCCAAATTTTCTCTTTCCTGTCTTGTCATTGCTGAAAAACTTTGAATCCCCAATCCTAAGTTCGCAACTAATACTAATAAAATTAAATATTTTCTCATATTAAAACTTTCCTTTCCTAAGATAAAAATATAGCTATTTGTAAAAGTACAAGAATCCAATAAGTACAATATTTGACTTTCCTGTTTTTCTCCACTTTCTTACAAGGAGTCTTGCCTTTAAATACTATTTTTAATTCATTCGCTTTTACAATCATCTAAAATAAAAATATTATTTTTGACTATTTTTAACTTCTTTAATAGATTCTTGCATTTCTTTCATCAGATCATTATCTTTAGTCTTTTTCGCTGTTTCAAAGGCTCTTTGTAACCATTCTAACGCTGACTTTTTATCTCCTAGTTGATAATAAAGATAACCTAAATTACCTTGACCTCCGGGATTTCCTTTATTTGCTGAAGCTAAAAACCATTTTATTGCTTCCTTCTGATTTCCTTCAGCAAAATAAATTTGTCCTAAAACATTTTCTGAAAGCCCCTCTTTATCATGAATGTATGACTTTAATAGATATTTTTTAGCTTCTTCAATATTATTTGCCAAATAACTGATATAACCTAAAAAATAATCCTTTGGCATCCCCTGATCTTCAATTAATTCATTAAAATCCTTATCATCGGCTTGTTTTAGCCATTTTAAGGAATTTTCATAATCATCCATTGATAAATATATTATCCCAATGGCTAATTTTATATCTCTTTTTTTCCCATCTTCATCATAAAAAGGATACTTTTTCTGTAATTCTATAGCCTCGTTTAGCTCTTTTTCAGATTCCTTTTTTCTTCCGTTATCTTCATAAAGCATTGCTAACATTACTTTTAGTGAAACTGATTCTGAAGGATTTTCTGCTATTTTCTTTTTCAATGTTGATATAGCCTTTTGAGTATTTCCTCTGTCAACATCTTTTGACACTTGCTCAATTATACTATCCAATGTTCTTGAATTTATAGGATTTTTTTGCTCTCCAAAAGCTAAATTAGATAAAATTATTAAAAAAACTAATATTTTTTTCATTCTTTATGTTCACCTCTTTTATTTTTTTATGAAATTTGTATGTGAAACTTATAATTATAGTAACATTTTTAATTTTATATGTCAATTCTCTATTTTAAATGTATGCTCGAATTTGTTTAAAATTGAACTATTAAAAATCATATAAACTTAGGGTCTGAACAAAATAGTCATAGCTTTTTAGTTCGATTTTAAATAAGTTTTACTATAAATTAAATACTGCTAAAATATTCTCTTTGAGTTAAGAAAAATGATATTTTTTTTATTTATAAAAAATTTGAAAAAAGTCTTTAATTATAGTATAATGTTTTTGGAAAAAAGGATTATGCGTTATCCTGATAATTAACGTAAATTTTTGAAATTTTGAAAGGAAGGGAAAAAATTTAAAATAATGGAATTGCTAACGATAAAATTAAAAAAGTTATTTTCAGAAAATATAAATAACATTTTTAGTGCAGATTATACAGAAAAGATTGATATTCAAAATTCTACTAAAAAAGAATTTGGAGATTTTCAGACAAATTTTGCAATGGTTAGTTCAAAATTAATTGGGAAAAGTCCACGTGAAATTGCAAATATTCTTGTGGAAAATTTTTCAGAAAATGACATTATTCAAAAGCTGGAAATTGCAGGACCAGGATTTATCAATATTTATCTAAAAAATAATTTCTTAAATGAGGAAATAAAAAAAGTAGAAAATGAAAAATATGATTTTTCGTTTTTAAATATTGATAAAACTGTAATTATCGACTACTCTTCTCCAAATATTGCCAAAAGAATGCACATTGGGCATTTGAGAAGTACAATTATTGGAGATTCTATTAAAAGAATCTTACAGTTTTTAGGATTTCATACACTTGCTGATAACCATATTGGTGACTGGGGAACACAATTTGGAAAACTTATTGTGGCTTATAAGAACTGGCTGGATAAAAAGGCTTACGAAGAAGATCCCATTGGAGAACTGGAAAAAATCTATGTAAAATTTTCAGATGAAGCTAAAATAAATCCTGCTTTGGAAGATGAAGCACGGGAAGAATTGAAGAAATTACAGCTTGGAGATGAAAATAATCAAAAATTATGGAAAGAATTTATTGATATTTCACTAAAAGAATATAATAAAATTTATGATAGACTTGGCGTAAACTTCGATTATTATTTTGGTGAGTCATTTTACAACAATATGATGCCATCGGTTCTTGAAGAATTAAAGCAAAAAGGTATCGCAAAAGAAGATCAAGGTGCACTAGTAGTATTTTTTGAAAATAATAGATTGCCGCCTGCGATTGTTCAAAAAAAAGATGGAAGTTTTTTATATACGACTTCAGATCTTGCTACAATGAAGTTTAGAAAAGATGAATTAAAAGTCGACGAAGCAGTTTATTTAACAGATGATAGACAGCAAAATCACTTTAAGCAGGTTTTTGAAATTGGAAGAATGCTAGGTGAGCCTTACAATTATAAAAAGACTCACATTGTATTTGGAATTATGAGATTTGGCAATGGGATAATTTTCTCATCTAGAAGTGGAAATACAATAAGGCTTGTAAATTTGCTAGATGAAGCAAAAGCTCAAGTAAAAAAAGTAATTGATGAAAAAAATCCAGATATTCCAGAAGATGAAAAGGAAAAAATTGCTGAAATTGTAGGAAGTGGAGCTATAAAATATTTTGATTTAAGTCAAAATAGAACTTCTGATATAACGTTTACCTGGGATAAAGTGCTTAGTTTTGAGGGAAATACAGGACCTTACCTGCAATATACCTATGTTCGGATTATGTCAATTTTTAGAAAATTGAAGGAAGAAAATATTGAACCTAAGAATAACGATATTATCTTGGATAATATGAATGGAATTGAACGTGAACTTGCAGTTGAACTGTTAAAATTTCCACAAGCTGTGGTAAAATCTTATGAGAATTATCGTCCAAATATAATTGCAGATTATTTATTTGATATGGCAAAATTATTTAATAACTTTTATAATTCAAGCTCTATTTTAAAGGAAGAAGATAAAAAAGTAATGGATGCAAGAATTTTACTGGCAAGAAAAACTGCTTTTATACTGAAAGAAGGGCTTAGTTTACTCGGAATAAGCACAGTAAATAGAATGTAAATTTAAAATTTATAATTTTAAACTTATAAAAATCAATCATAAATACATTATCAATTAAAAAAGAGATAAAATTAATCAAAAAACAATTTTGGTTTAATGTTAATTTAATGGTTATAGTGTATACTATAATTAGATCGATTAAAAGATCTGAAACCTCAATTAACCCCCCCTTTTATGAGACCTCTTTTTTAAGAGGTCTTTTTTATAAATTGATAATAAAAAACAAAAAATAGAAATGAGGAGAAAAATGGCAAAGCGACAACAATTTATTTATGACTATAGAGATGATCATAATGATGAAAATAATAAAAAATTAGCAAAAAAGGCATTTATTTTGTTTATTATTTCTGTATTACTATTTCTTTTTTCACATTTTGTCCTAATCAAACAAGGTGAAAAATTTAAAAAAGAAATTCCAACATTGAAGGAAAATAAACAAAAATTAGAAAAAGAAGTTGAAATTCTTGACGGAAATATCAAGCACGGCAACGACAGTTACAAAAAAGTTGAAGCATTAATTAACAAATACAAATAAGAAATGAGAGGTAATTAAAAATGAAAAAAACATTTTCAGTCATTGGAATAACATTGGCTATAATAGGATTTTTGTATTCAGGAGTGCATATTTTTGGTACAACTGCAAAATTTATAGAACATCATAGTTTAGAATCAAGTGTAAAAAAATTAACTAACGAAAAAGATAAAAAAACTGCAGAACTGGCTGCCGTTACTAAAAAAAATGCTGATGTGAAAGCACAATATCAAAAGTTAAAAGCTGACAAGAAAATTAAAACAGTCTATTTGACATTTGATGATGGACCTTCAGGACATACTGATCAAATTCTTGAAATTTTGAAAAAAAATAATATAAAAGCTACGTTTTTTGTAATCGGAATCGGAAAAAACTTTAAAGACTACAAGAAAATAACTGATCAGGGACATGCTATTGGACTGCACAGCTTTACACATGAATATAAAAAAGTTTATGCAAATGAAGATAGTTTCTTTAAAGAATTTTATCAAATACGTGACGCTATAAAATCTACAACTGGGCAAGATGTAAAAATTATAAGATTTCCTGGAGGTTCTAGCAACGCTATTGCTTCAAAGGCTTTAAAAACTGCTATCATTAATAGATTGACAAGAGAAGGATTTGTTTATTTTGACTGGAACTGTGACAGCACAGATGCTTCAGGAAATAATGTACCTGTGGCAAAATTAGTAAAATACGGTATTTGTACAACTCATTCTGACATTAATGTACTAATGCACGATACAAATGCTAAGAAAACTACTGTTCAGGCTTTACAGCAAATTATAGATGGATATAAAAAAGCAGGATACACATTTGAAACACTTAATGTAAATAGCCCTAAAATTCAACATGTTAAACAACCTGAAATGAATTAATCCTAAAATAACTAAGATAAAAAAAAGTGAATTAACTTTAATAGTATGATATAATTAAGTCATATATTCTCAAATAAGGAATAAAAGGAGAGCCTACTAATAAATATTTAGAGAGAATATATTTTAATATATTTTTAGTAGCGAGATATTAAATGAGAAAAATAATTACTATGTTTGCAGGTCTGGTAGTTTCACTATCATTAGTTTCAGAAACAAAAACAGATGAAACAAATATAATTTACATAAAAAAAGAAATGATGAAAGCGGCTGAAAGCGGACCAGATTTAATCGTTTCAAAAAAATCCGAAATTTCTTCTGAAGCAAAAAAATTTGAAACAAAAAGTAAATCTTCACAAAGTGGAGTTGCTTCATATTATGGGAAAAGATTGCACGGAAGCAGAACGGCAAGTGGAGAAAGACATAATTCAAACGAAATGGTAGCTGCACATAAAAGTCTGCCATTTGGAACAAAAGTTAAAGTTACAAATTTAAGCAATGGGAAGGAAGTTGTTGTAAAGATAAATGATAGAGGACCTTTTGCAAAAGGACGTGTAATAGATTTAAGTTATGGAGCTTTTTCAAAAATTGAAAGTCCAGGAAAAGGATTAACAAAAGTAAAATTGGAAGTTCTGAGTAATTTAAATTAATTAAATTATAAAAGAAATAAAATAAAAAAAATAAGAATAGAAAGGTGGAAATATAGTGTTAAATGGTAAAATTGCATTAGTTACAGGCGGTTCAAGAGGAATTGGAAAGGAAATTGCATTAAAATTTGCAGAAAATGGAGCTACAGTTATTTCTGGAGATTTAATTGATCCTGATTACAGCCACGAAAATGTGTCACATATAAAATTAAATGTTACAGATAGGGAAAATATTAAGGAAGTTGCAAAGGAAATCAAGGAAAAATATGGAAGACTGGATATTCTTGTAAATAATGCAGGAATTACAAGAGATTCTTTGCTTCAAAGAATGAAGGAAGCTGACTGGGATTTAGTAATTGATATTAACTTAAAAGGTGTTTACAACGTAATGCAAGGATTTGTTTCATTATTGTTAAAAAGTAAAGCCTCAAGTGTAATTAATATGGCTTCTGTTGTTGGAGTTGATGGAAATGCAGGACAAACTAACTATGCAGCTACCAAAGGTGGAGTAATTGCTATGGCAAAAACTTGGGCAAAGGAATTTGGTAGAAAAAATCTTAGAGCAAATGCAATTGCACCAGGGTTCATCGAAACAAATATGACTCACGTGTTACCCGAAAAAATTGTAGAAAATGTACTTGCAAATACTCCTCTTAGAAAAATGGGAGATGCTGAAGATGTAGCAAATGCAGCATTATATCTAGCAAGTGATATGTCTAAATTCGTTACAGGACAAGTATTAAGAGTTGACGGAGGATTGAACTTATAATCTAAAAATGTCAAAAAATCAAAAATTTTATGCTTATTTCATTATAGGTACAAATGAAAATGGAATACTTGAAAGTTGGGCAGATTGTCAAAAAAAAGTAAGCGGTGAAAAAGCTCGTTATAAATCATTTAAAAGCCTTTTGGAAGCACAAGAATGGCTAAATTCTGGAGCAAATTATGAAAAAAAAGAAAAAAAGAATTTAATAGAATTGCATTCTGAACTGGAACGTGAAGCAATTTATTTTGATGCGGGAACAGGGCGAGGCAATGGCGTGGAAGTCAGATTAACTGATTTTGAGGGCAATTCACTGCTTTACAAGATTATGAATAAAAAAAATATCAATGAATTTGGAAACTATTATGTCGCCAGCACTAGAACAAACAATTTTGGTGAATTAGTTGGTATTTATATAGCTTTTGTCTATGCAAAAAAATATGGCACAAAAATAATTTTTGGAGATAGTTCATTAGTTATCGAATACTGGACTAAAGGGCGATATAACAGTTCCAACCTTGAAAAGGATACAGTTGAACTTATAAAAAAAACCACTTTAATGAGAAATGAGTTTGAGAAAAAAGGAGGAGCTGTAAAAAAAATCTCTGGAGATGTCAATCCAGCTGATTTAGGTTTCCATAAATAATATTAATCAAGGAGATTTTATGAAAAAATTACTACTACTAATAATGATGCTTGTAATGTCTGTTATTGGAACAGCTGCAAAAAAAACTGTAAATAAATCTTTTGAAGGAGAATATGTAAAAGCAAC
The DNA here is from genome assembly GCF_008327825.1 of Leptotrichia shahii. Taxonomy (NCBI): domain Bacteria; kingdom Fusobacteriati; phylum Fusobacteriota; class Fusobacteriia; order Fusobacteriales; family Leptotrichiaceae; genus Leptotrichia; species Leptotrichia shahii. The sequence goes on from NZ_AP019827.1 coordinate 368,515, forward strand.
AAATACTTTCACTTATGTAAAAGATAATTTAATATTCCCAAATAAGACAATTAATTATACAGTAAAAGATGATTCTGGATTACTGGATCAGATTTATAATTTTATTGGTCAAAAATATGGAGTTACAGATACTGATATTGTCGTTTTAGATGTTGTCGGTACTATTTCCAATAAAAATGGAATCATAACTATTAAAAAAATAAATAATTATCAAATACCTGAGGATAGATTACATCCATTTGAATTTAAATCATCAACTACTAATAATACATCAAATGATGAAACTGAAACACCAAGTACACCAAATCTAAATAATACTGGTTCATTCTTTAATCAGGAAAATCAAAATTAGTATTTATTAAATACTATTCCCATTAAATAGTAAATTTGCTATAAATTATTTTTGACAAGGGATTAAGTCCCTTGTCATTATTTTTTATAAGTTATTAATTTATTGAATTATATTTTTCATAAAAGTTATATTCAATATTTAAAATAATTTATAATAACTATAAAAATTACAATTATGAAAAATAAAAAAATGATTTTTTTTGTAATGTATATAAATATTTTGAATAATAATATGAATAAAATTAATGTAATTAAAAATTTTAAATCCATATAAATTCCCCCTTTTAAAAATACTCTTTATTTTTTTATTATATCTATTATTTCCGACATTGATTTTAAATTGTTTGACAATCTTTCAAAATCTTCACGACTTTTTATTGTTATTCTTAAATGTATGAGCATTCGTTTGTTCCCATTTTCTTTAAAGGTATTTGTATTTACATTTAGAAGGTTCATTTTATATTCGTTTAAAATTCGGATTATATCTAGAAGTAATCCGTTTCGGTCTGAAGCCTTTATTGTAAAATTAAATTCGTATGTTGTATTGGCAGATATTGCAGATTCATCCCAGTAAACGTCAACCTCTCTTTCAGGTTCCTTTTCCATAAGGGAAATAAAATTTTCACAATCTGAACGATGTATTGCAATTCCACGACCTCTCGTTACATAACCACCTATTTCATCACCTGGAAGCGGACTGCAGCATTTTGCAAAACGGTACATTGTGTTTTCAGTTCCAGATATTTTAATACCGCCGTTTTTTTCCTTTTGTCTATTTGCCTTTTCTGTTTCTTCCTCAAGCACCTTTTCCAGAGCCTTTTCTTCCTTTTTCTCAAATTTATTCAAAAATCCGTCAAGTGACAAATCTCCAATGGCGAATCTATAAAATAATGTTTTATTATCAGGAATATTGAATTTTTTCATATAAAGGAAAACACGTTCATCTTCAAGCATATCCTTTAACTTTAAACCAAGCCTTTCAAATTCTTTTTCTAAAATTTGTTCCCCTTCTTTAGACTTTTCTTCAAATTCCCTATCTTTGAACCATTTTCTAATTTTTACACGTGAACTATGGTTATTTACCATTTCAATCCAGTCTTTTCCAGGTCCCTTATTAATATTTTTAGAAGTCATAATTTCGACTTTATCCCCGTTTTTAAGCACTTGATTAAGCTGTGTAATTCTTCCGTTTACCTTTACTCCGATTGTTCTGTACCCAATTTGTGTATGAACTTGAAATGCAAAGTCGAGTGCAGTTGAATTTCTAGGCATTTCCACAACATCATCTTTAGGCGTAAATACGAATATTGTCTGTTTAAGCACATCTCCAGTAACTTCTTGGGCAAATCCCTTTTGTTCCTTCTCATCTATTTTTCTTTGAACAGAATCTGTTAATTTTTTTGCATCTGCATAAAATTTTTCATTTTTAGATTTTGATTTTTTGTCTTTGTATTTCCAATGTGCAGCAACTCCTTCTTCTGCAATTTCGTGCATTTTTCTTGTTCTAATTTGAATCTCTACATTTTGGTCATTTACTCCTTTTACTGTTGTATGGATGGATTGGTAACCATTTGGTTTTGACTGTGAGATATAATCCTTGAAACGTTTAAATACAGGGATAAATAAATCGTGAATTATTCCAAGCACATTATAGCATTCATTTTTCTTCTCAACGATAATTCTTATTGCGATTAAATCATGCAAATCCACAAATCTTTTTTCCTTTTCGTGCATTTTTCGGTAAATGCTGTATAAATGTTTTGGACGCCCAGTAACTTCTCCATTTATATTATTTTTTTTAAGCTCTTCCTTTATTTTTTCGATGAATTTTGCCGTGTATTCTTCACGTTCTTTTCTTTTGGAATTAACAAGTTCTTTAATTTCATAATAGTCATCTGGATACAAAAATCTAAAACTTATATCTTCTAGTTCCCATTTTATTCTAGCCATTCCGATTCTATGGGCAATTGGTGCATAAATTTCAAGAGTTTCTTTAGATTTTTCCAGCTGTTTTTGAGGTTTCATATATTTTAACGTTCTCATATTATGAAGCCTGTCTGCCAATTTTATAATTACAACCCGAATATCCTCAGACATTGCAACAACCATTTTTCGTATATTTTCTAATTTTTTACTATTTGTTCTTGGCAAATTTCTAAGTTTTGTAACACCATCTACGAGTTTTTTCACATTTACTCCAAAGCTATATTCTATATCTGAAAGGGATATAAGCGTATCTTCAACCACATCATGCAACAGTCCAGCCACAATCGTATCTGTATCCATTTGCATATCAGCAAGTATTTCTGCGACTTCCACAGGATGTAGAATATAATCTTCTCCACTTTTTCTCTTCTGTCCGATATGTGACTCATAAGCGAGTGTAAAAGCCTCTGAAATCTTGTCCATATCTACATCTAGACCATTTTTTTTAATTGTATCCGTCAACTGTTGCAGCAGTTCATCATAGCTTTTATTTATTATTACAGGAACGTTTGTATTTCCCATTTCATCATCTGTCATTTTCCAGTCATTTTTTACCTTGCTTTTTTCATCCATTTCCTTATTCATCCTCCTTGTGTCAAAGAAAATTCATTTTATACTGAATTACATAAAAAATAGAATAATATTTTAGCAAAGATTAAGCTAGTTTGCTAAAAATAACTTATAAAAAATTCGCTATTTAAATAGGGAATGATATTATGTAATTTTATTGAAATAATAGATTTATTATATTCTTCTTAAAATTATTTTACTATATATTTAAAAAAATCTATTATAAAGTTTTACATTGTTAATTATTTTTGTTTTGAAAGTCTAAATTATTGAAAAATGTAAAAATTAATATTTGTAAAGATATTTAATTTGATAAACAAATAAATTTATGATAAAATTAGTTTAAGAACAAAATGTAAAAATTAAATATGTTCTGGTTAATATATCTTATTTTTTTCAGTTTATAAAATTTGGATATATTTATAAAATTTTTTTGGAGGTAAAATTAACATGAGTTTGTTAGAATTAAAAAATGTAAGATCGGAAGTAGAAGGAAAAGAAATCCTAAAGGGATTAAATTTAACTATAAATAAAGGGGAAGTTCACGTAATTATGGGACCTAATGGGGCTGGAAAATCAACGCTTGCAAGTATTCTTGTGGGACATCCAAAGCATGAACTGGTTTCTGGGGATATTATTCTGGATGGAGAAAATATTAATGATGCTGCTGTAGATGAAAGGGCTAAAAAGGGGATTTTCCTATCATTCCAATATCCAGAGGAAATACCAGGGCTTACTGTGGAGGATTTCTTGAGAACGGCAAAGGAAGCTGTTACTGGGGAAAAACAATATTTGATGCAATTTCACAATGAGTTGGTGGAAAAAATGGAAAAACTTCATATAAATCCTGAATATGCAGATAGACATCTGAATGTTGGATTCTCTGGTGGAGAAAAGAAAAAGAATGAAATTTTGCAAATGGCAGTTTTAGAACCGAAATTGGCTATTCTGGATGAAACTGATTCTGGGCTTGACATTGATGCGACAAAGATTGTATTTGAAGGAGTTCAAAAGTTAAAGACTAAGGATACAGCTTTGCTTATAATTACTCACTATGATAAAGTTCTTGACTATTTGAAGCCTGATTTTGTTCATATTTTAATGAATGGAAAGATTGTAAAGACAGGCGGACAAGAATTAGTGGAAAGAATTGAAAAAGAAGGTTATGCTAAAATAAAAGAAGAATTAGGATTATAAAATTTGATTACAGAATGGAAAGTGTGGGAATAATGGAAAATAGAAAAAAAACATATATTGCGGATATTGAGCGTGGTGTTTATGATATAAAGGATGAAGAGCATTATAGATATAAAGTTGAAAAAGGGCTTACTCCAGAAATTATTAAAAAAATTTCAGAAAGAAAAAATGAGCCTGAATGGATGAGGGAATTTAGATTAAAGGCATTGGAAGTTTATAATTCAAAGCCAATGACTGATTGGGGTCCAGATTTATCAGACCTTGACATGAATGACATTGTACATTATTTAGAGCCTGATTCGGCACCAATGAATGAAAATTGGGATGATGTGCCAAGCTATATAAGGGATACATTTGACAGGCTTGGTATTCCAGAAGCTGAAAAGCAGTCACTTGCGGGAGTAGGAGCACAGTATGACTCTGAAGTGGTTTATCACAGCGTTCATAAGGAACTGGAAGAACAAGGAGTGATTTATACAGATATTGAAACAGCAATTGTAAAATATGGAGATATGCTAAAGGAATATTTTATGACATTAATTACAGTCAATGACCATAAATTCGCAGCATTGCACGGAGCAGTATGGTCTGGAGGATCATTTATTTATGTTCCAAAAGGAGTAAAGGTAAAAATGCCATTGCAGTCATATTTTAGGCTAAATGCACCAGAAGCTGGACAATTTGAACATACCCTTATAATTGTTGATGAAGGAGCAGATTTACATTTTATCGAAGGATGTTCAGCACCTAAATATCAAAAAAATGCATTACATGCAGGAGCAGTAGAACTTTTTGTTAGAAAAGGGGCAAGATTAAGATATTCTACGATTGAAAACTGGTCAAGAAATATGTATAACTTAAATACAAAAAGAGCATTGGTGGAAGAAGACGGAGTAATAGAATGGGTGTCAGGATCATTTGGATCAAGAGTTTCTATGCTTTATCCAATGAGTATTTTAAAGGGAGATCGTTCAAGATGTGAATTTACAGGAGTTACATTTGCTGCAGCTGGGCAATATTTAGACACAGGATGTAAAATTATTCATCAGGGGAAAAATACAAGCTCGACAGTTCATTCAAAATCTATTTCAAAAAATGGAGGAACAGCTTTTTACAGAGGACTTTTAAAAGTTCTGCCAGAAGCAACGGGAACAAGATCAACTGTAGAATGTGAATCATTAATGCTGGATAATGAATCAACTTCAGATACAATACCAATAATTGATATAAATAACGACAGTGTGGATATTGGACATGAAGCAAAAATTGGAAGAATAAGTGATGAAGCAATATTTTATTTGATGTCAAGAGGTATTAGCGAAGATGAGGCAAAGGCGATGATTGTAAGAGGATTCGTTGAGCCAATTTCAAAAGAATTACCGCTTGAATATGCAGTTGAATTGAATAAGCTGATTGAATTGGAACTTGAAGGGACAATTGGATAATTAAAAGACTTTAGATCTGTTTGATAACTATATGGATTTAAAATTGTATAAAATAGATATTATCTAGCAAGGGGTCTTGACCCCTTTTCAAAAAAAATTACAAATACATTTATTGCTTAAAAAATGAGAGGAGAGAAAATGTTAGAAAAATCAAGCATACAGAATCTTGATAACAGCGATTACAGATTAAAAATCTTTGAAGAATATAAAACGCTTGAAAAGGTTAATTGGAAAAGAGTAGGCTACCAGTATGAAGAACCTGAAGCATTTAAGGAATTTAATAATTTGGAAATAAAAAATGAAAATCAGGATGGAGTTGTTATAAAAAATATAAGTGAATCGTTAGAAGAATTGGAAAAATTGAAAAATGACAATGATTATGGATTAGGAGATTTTTTCAAAAAGCAAAATTTTGCTTTTTATAACGAAGGGAAATATTTGAAAATTAGAGAAAGAAAAAAAATTGATAAGCCAATTTATTTAAATTATCATACAAATAAGGAAAATAACTTTTTAGTTGACTATAATGTAATTGAAGTGGAAGATTTTGCAAAAGTTACAGTAATTATTAATTATGATTCACTAGATGAAACACCAGTTTATCATAATGGAATTATCAAAGTGGTTACTGGAAGAAATTCAGAAGTAAAAATTATAAAAATACAGACATTAAATACCAAAAGCTCTAATTTTGAATCATCAAAAATTGAAACAATGGGACAAGGAAAAACCGAATATTATAGCGTTGAATTAGGTGGGAAAATTAATGCGATAAGCCATAAATCATATCTTGAAGAAGATTCATCAGAAGTTTATGTATGGCCTGCATATCTTGCTGATGAAGACAGAAAGCTGGACTTGGAATATTCGGTAGTATTTCGTGGACGTAGAACGATTGGGGAGCTTCAGGCAAGGGGAGCTGTAAAGGATACTGCTAAAAAGGTATTCCGTGGAAACCTTTACTTTAAGCAAGGTTCTAGCAAGTCTGAAGGACGTGAAGGAGAATTTGCGATTTTATTAAATGATGAAATAAAAGCTGATTCCATTCCAACGTTATTTTGTAGTGAAGATGACGTTATTGGAGAACATGCGGCTTCTGTTGGGAAAGTTGACGAAGCTAAGTTATTTTATTTAATGAGCCGTGGACTCTCTGAAAGCAGGGCAAAAAAATTAATAGTCGAATCTTCATTCCGTCCAATAATGGATAACATTGATGATGAAAAATTGAGAGATAAATTATTTGATGAATTGGAAAGAAGAATTTAAAAAATTAGAATATAATACTATTTCTTATTTAAATAGCAGATTTTTTACAAGGGTTCAAGCCCCTTGTCAGTAAATAAAATATAATTTCTGTTTTTTTATGAGGGTTTAGTATAAGTTTGAAAAAATGCCCGCAAAGTGATATAATTTTGTATTACTTGTGGGCAAAATTGTAATTATAAGGAGGGAAAAAATATGGATTATAGAAAAGAATTTCCAATATTTAAAAATAGAGATAGCCATTATCTAGATACAGCGGCAACTTCACAAAAGCCAAAAAGAGTCCTAGATAAAATTATGGAATATTATGAAAAATATAATGGAAATCCAGGACGTGGTTCACATACATTGTCTATGGAAGCCTCAAATTTAATGGCAAATGCACGTAAAACTGTACAAAAGTTCATTAATGCAAAATACGATAAGGAAGTTATTTTTACAAAAAATACGACAGAATCAATTAATTTAATAGCTTATTCCTATGGAATAGAATTTATAAATGAAAATGATGAAATAATACTGGGAGTTTCCAATCATCATGCAAATATTGTGCCGTGGCAATTTGTGGCAGAAAAGAAAAATGCCAAGATAAAATTTGTATATCTTACTGAAAATGGACAGTTTGATATTGAAGATTTTAAAAGTAAATTGTCTGATAAAACAAAACTTGTGGCAGTTTCTGCCGTGGTAAATGTTACAGGAGTTATTCAGCCGATAAAAGAGATTATCGAAATCACACGTAATAGAAATAAAAATGCACTTGTTCTTGTAGACGCTGCACAGTCAATGCTGCACTTTAGACATGATGTTCAAGATTTCGATGCAGATTTTCTTGTATTTTCAGGGCATAAACTGTTTACACCGATGGGAATTGGAGTTATGTATGGAAAAAAGGAGCTTCTTGAGAAAATGCCGCCTTTTTTGTATGGTGGAGATATGATTGAGTTTGTAACAGAGCAAAAATCAACATTTGCACAGCTTCCTAATAAGTTTGAAGGTGGGACTCAAAATGTGGAAGGAGCTGTAACTTTGGAGGAAGCGATTAATTTTATTGAGGAAATAAGTTATGAGAAAATCAATGAAATTGAAAATTCACTTACAAAAAATGCTTTGGAGAAATTGAAAAAATTGGATTTTGTCGAAACATATTTTACAAAGGATGTTGAACATACTGGAATTATTGCCTTTAACGTGAAAAATGTACATTCCCACGATGTGGCATTTATATTGGATTCTTATGATGTGGCAGTTCGTTCAGGACATCATTGTGCTCAGCCTTTGATGAACTATCTAGGAATACCGTCGTGCTGCCGTGCTAGTTTTAGCATTTACAATAACGAAGAGGATATTGATAAATTGATAGAAGGGCTTTTAAAAGTAAAAGAAGTTTTTGGATTATAGAAAAAAAGTAAAAAATAAAAATTTGAAAAGAAGGTTATTATGAATTTAGAAAAAATTTATCAGCAGACAATACTAGAATACAGTAGACGTAGAGAATTAAACCGTGAAATTGAAAATCCGACATTTGCTGAAAGAGGGCATAATCCAAACTGTGGAGATGACTTAACTTTGGAAATAAAAACTGATGAAAATGACATAATAGAAGATGCTGCATTTATCGGTTCTGGATGTGCTATTTCAACAGCTTCTATGGCTATGCTGATTGACTTGATAAAAGGAAAGACAATGAAAGAGGCAAAAGAAAAGGTAGATTTATTTTTTAAAATGATGAAGCAGGAGGAAAAGCTGACAAGGGAAGAAAGTAAAAAATTAGGAGATGCGGTACTTATGGAGTATGTAGCTCAAATGCCTGCAAGGGTCAAATGTGCTACATTGAGTTGGCACTCACTAAAGGTAATTGTGGAAAAGAGCGGAATACAAGAACAATAAAAATTATATTTTATTTATAGTAAGAATGATTTAAAACTGAACTCGAAAGCTATGACTATTTTACCCAAACCCTAAGTTTATATAATTTTTAATAATTCAATTTTGAATGGATTTGAGTATATTTTCTAACAAGGGGCTTTACCCCTTGCAAAGAAATTCATAGTTAATTCGTTGCTTAAATGGAAAAAAGTATTAATAAAAAAGCTGTATCATAAATATCTATGAAACAGCCTATTTTTTTATTTATATTTATTAGACATCCCAATTTTTATTTAAATCAAATTTAAAATCTCCAGATTCATTTATTTTTTCTGAAGGCTTTACAGTAAATTCTTCTAAAATGTTGTATCCGATATTAAGATAAGAAAGCAATATTTCAGGTTTACAATGAAAATTTAGAAGATTCCAGAAATCAAGACTTGAAATTTTGAGATTTCCGCTAATGCTATATTTTCCTGATGAAATAAATTTTTGTAAACCAAATTCATCTTCTATTTTGGGATTTTTTGTAATTTCTTCAGATGCAGGATTTTCTGAATTATCAGAGATTGATTCTGTATTTTTATTTTCCATCGTTAATTGTTCAGATAAAGTGTCTTTTACATCTGAAAGATTTTCAAGTCTGGGAGTATTTATTGACATTATTAGATTTTCAAAATTTTGTGGCAAATCACCATAAGGAATATTTGGAATATCAGTTGCTATCATTAGAAAACCTGCATTTCGTTCTTTTGATAATTTTAATAGAGTTTCGTATTGTTCAGATGTTGCAGAATGAATAACATGGACAATACGGTTTGCATTTTTAGGATCATTTTCAAAATTATAGGTTCTTGGCGTCCAATGATTGATGTAGTTATCGGCGGATTGTTCACTTGTTAGCCATAAATCAGAATATTTGGACATTTCGTCAGTTATTGTGCCTCCGGGATTTGCAACTACGATTGAGTCAGGATATTTATTTTTTATATGCGTGTATATTTGTGCCATATAATCGACTTCTAGCGGATTTGTTCCTGATGAGATTTCATCAATAAAAATTCCAGAAATATTGTTTGAGCCGTAAAATTGTATATAATTATCAATTTCAAAAGTTACTTTTTTTATACTTTTTGTATATTCATCTGTTGTGATATATCCCAAATTTTTAATTCCCATTTCCTTATTTTTTCTAATTTGTACAATATATTCATATTCTGCCTTGTCAGAAGGTCCATTTGCAGGATTAATAATAACATAGGGAACTGTTGTTTCATTTTTAGTGGAATTTTTTTCATTAATTTCTTTAGATTCTGAAAAAGAATCGTTAATTGGACTTTTATGAAATCCATTTGTATATCCAAAATCCACTTTAAATTTATCTTCAATTTTTAGATTATTTTTAATAATATCATAAATTTCTTCGTTTTTTGAAAAATCATTATTTTTTTTATTTGATAAATTTCTTTTATTTTGAGATAATTTCTTATTTGAAATATTTACGGATGGAGCATTATTTGATTCCACTTTTTCTCCAAATCCTAAACCTGTCATTCCTGCTAAAAAAGATGGGATTAAAAAATTATTATTTTTCAACTTTTTCTTCATACAAACCTCCTTTCTAAAATTTCATCTCCTTTAAAATTTTTTGACCAATAAAAATTTTAAAATAATAAATTCGGACTAATTAAATTTGGGTTGTAGTCCGAATTAGAATATAACCAAATCCCATTAATATTGTGTTAGATAAGAATGAATAAATTTTTTTGGGAATATTATAGGATATTTTATTTATTTTAGCAATATATATTATCATTTTTTTTTTATAATTTCAAGAGAAAATTTTTTTTAATTTATTTAAAAATCATATAATTTCACTTTCATTAATAATAAAGTCCAAAGTTATATCATGCCCTTCAATCGGCACTTCCTCAATCATTTGGAAATCATAGCAAACACCTATAAATAAAGCCTTCTTATTTTGTTTTCTAACTTTATTCAAAAAAGTGTCATAATACCCGCCACCAAATCCAATCCTATTTTTCTTAAAATCAAAGGCAAGTGCTGGAACAATCACAATATCCAATATTTTTTCGTCATAAAAATCATTGGAAGAAGATTCATAATAGCCAAATTTGTGTAAAATAAGCTCATTTTCGTTATATTTGTTAATTTTCATTTCTCTGTTTTTGCTATTTACAATTTTTGAAATAAAAAAATTTTTTTTAGGGTAAAATTCTAATAATTTTGTAATTCTAACTTCATTTTTCATATCCATAAAAATCATTATATTTTGAGCATTTTTTAGATATGGAGATAAATTTTTTATAATTAATTCACTTTTTTTGTCTACTTCTTCAATAGAAAGATTATTTCTTTTTTCTAAAATTTGTTTTCTAATTTTATCTTTTTTTATTTGCAAATCTGTTTTTTGTTTTCCCATATTAAAATTATCCTCCTTTGTTTTGATTTATTTTTTATTGTGAAGGGTCAAGATATCTTGCTTTAGGATATTTATTTTATCAAATTCTGAGTTTGTATAGTTATCAATTATTATTTATTTTATTTTCATTGGAATCCCAGAAACTACAAAATACACTTCATCTGCCTTTTCTGCCACAATCTGATTCATTTTCCCAGCAATTTCACGAAAATACCTTCCAAGTGGATAACTTGGGACAAGCCCCATTCCCAGCTCATTTGACACAATTACAGTATTTTCAAATTGATTTGTAATATTTAAAAGCTCATCTACAGAGTTTTTTACATTTTTATTTAATTTTTTTAAAGTTTGAATATACAATTTTTTCTCAAAATTGTTCCAGTCAATATTTTGATTTTCAAAAATTATGTTAGTAATCATATTTGTAAGGCAGTCTACAAGCATATTATTTTTTATTTTATCATTATTTTCAAAAAAATTATTCAATTTATTTTTAAAATTCCTGTAAGTTTCTACTGTAAACCAGTCATTTTTTCTCCTTTTTTTATGAAGTCGAACTTTTTCTTTCATTTCCTCATCAAACACAAGCGATGTTGCTAGATATATATTTTTCTGATTTCCGTTATTCAATTTTAAAAGCATCTCTTCAGCAAATTTGCTTTTACCGCTTTTAGCTCCGCCAGTAACAAAAATTAATCCCATTTTATCTCCTGTTTTATATTTTTTATTTTTAATTCAATAAAGTTAAAAATTTTTATTTTTCTGCCAGTCATAATAGCTTTGATTCAGGCTATATGCCTGAAAACCGTTATCATTTAACAATTTGGAAGCCAAATTTGCATAGGCGCAGTTTCTTCCTCTGCAATAAACAATGATTTTCTTATCTCTTGGCAAATTTTTAATATTTTTTTCAAGATATTTCATCGGAATATTAATTGCATTTTCTATATGGCTTGAATTAAATTCATCTTCAGGTCGTAAATCTATTATTAGTGTTTTGTTTTGTCTTGCCATTTCATATGCCTGCTCTAATGTAATAGGACGGATTTTCATACAGCTGTCATTAAATTCATTGTGTATTCGCTGAATATCTGCCAGCTGCTTTTCTCCCACGCCAATTAAAAGATACACCAAGTCAATTATCTGCGTATTTGCAATTTCGTAGACAACATAATTTCCCTTTTTTTCATTAATGACTAGGTTTCCATCCTTTAAAATCTGCAAATGCCTAGAAGTATTTGCGATGCTCATTCCTGTTTCATTTGAAATACTTTCCACAGTTTTTGCCCCTTGTACAAGCAGATCCAATATTTCAATCCTTTTTTCACTAGACAGGCATTTTCCAATTTTTGATAATCCTGAATACAGGCTATTTTTGTAATTTTCACATATTTTATCCATTTATTTATCTTCCTTTTCAATTATATACTCGAACTCGTAAAAATTAAACTGTTAAAAATCATATAAACTTAGGGTTTGAGTGAAATAGTCATAATTTTTGAGTTTAGTTTTAAATTGGTTTTACTGTAATAGTAAAATTTTTTTAAAGTCAAACTTGAATTTTGCTTAAACTTCTAGCTCTGTATAATTTATACTATTTTCAATTTAAATTTTATATCGAATAAATGTGATATAATTTCTGTTTTTTAAATGAAATTTAGTTAAAATTAATTTAAATATTGATAAAGTTCAAGCATAATTTTAAAATTTTAAATAAAAGTATTGACAATTTTTTTTAAATATGATACTATTCAATTACTTGATTGAATAGTTGATTTTCTAAAAATAGTATAACACAAATTTTTTAAAAAATAAACTATAAATTTACTAACTTAAATAAAGAAAAAAATAAAAAAAGAAAGAGGATGATGTAAAATGGCATTAAATTTAAATAAAGATAATTTTGAACAAAGTATTGCAAATGGAGTGGCTCTAGTTGACTTTTGGGCTAGCTGGTGCGGACCTTGTAAAATGCAGCTTCCTATTATTGAAGAATTTTCAGGAGAAATGGAAGGAAAAGCTACAGTTGGAAAAGTAAATGTAGATGAAGAATTGGAATTGGCACAATCTTTTGGAATCCAAAGTATTCCTACATTAATTTTATTCAAAGATGGGAAACCTGTTAAAAAATTAGTTGGATTACATTCAAAAGAAGCACTTTATGAAGAAGTAAATCAAGTGTTATAATTACAATCAGGTGAAATAGGTTATTAAAGAAATATTTATTTATAGGATAAGTCTAGTGGTCATTTTTTCACTAGACTTTAATAATATAAAAAAGGAATGGTGAAAAATATGTACGATTCAGTAATCATTGGATCAGGACCGGCAGGACTTACAGCTGCAATTTATTTAAGCCGTGCTGGACTAAAAAATATAGTGATAAATGGAATGGAGCCAGGCGGACAGCTTACAACAACAACAGAAGTTGAAAACTTTCCGGGATTTCCACAAGGAATCTCAGGACCGCAATTAATGGAAGATATAAAATCTCAATCCCAAAATTTTGGGACTGAATTTTTGCAAGCGGTGGTAAAGGATATTAAAGATGTTGAAAATAATGGGAAAAAGACATTTGAGTTACATTTAGATAATGGAAATATTGTAGAAACAAAGACAATAATTTTATCAACAGGAGCAAGTGCAAAATATCTTGGAATTGAAAATGAAAAGGAAAATATTGGAAAAGGAGTTAGTGCCTGTGCCACTTGTGATGGATTTTTTTATCGTGGAAAAGAAGTAGTTGTAATTGGCGGGGGAGATACTGCAATGGAAGAGGCAATTTTTTTAACAAAATTTGTAAATAAAGTTACTATTATTAATAGAAGAGATATTTTACGTGCTTCTGCAATCATGCAAAAAAGAGCAAAAGATAATGATAAAATCGAATGGAAATTGGATTACACGCCTAAAAAAGTATTGGCAGATGAAAAAGTTACAGGAATTGAACTTATAAATAACAAAACAGGTAAAACTGAAACTTTGGCAACAGATGGAATTTTTGTAGCAATTGGAAGAACTCCAAATACAAAATTTCTTGAGGGAAAAGTTGAAATTGATAACAGAGGCTATATTGCAACCAAAGGAAAATCTTCTAAAACAAGTACTTCTGGAATTTTTGCAGCTGGAGATGTTCAAGATAGCAAATATCAGCAAGCAATTGTTGCAGCGGGAAGTGGAGCAATTGCGGCACTTGATGTGGAAGAATATTTGAGGGAAAATAATTTGTAATTTTTTAGATTGAAAATATTGAAGAAACTGTCTTAAATAAATAGATAGTTTCTTTTTTTATTTATAATATATATTTATAGTATTAATTGCCACATTTTACCAATTTTTTTAGGGAATATTGATGTATAAAAAATGAAAATTGAAAAAAATATTTATCATTGAAGTTTTAGTGGCGATATGATAAAATTTTAGATGGAATCATAGTAAAACTAATTTAGAAAAAACTATGGATATTTATTCAATCCCCTGTTTGATTTGAAACAGATTGATATTAAAAGGATTTGAGTATAAAAGAAAAAAATGAAAATAGAGGTAAATTGATGAAAAGGAATAATTTTATAAAGGAAGATAAAATTGGATTTTTAATATTTCATATATTTGTTATTGCATTTGTACTATTTTTAAAAAGTATTGTATCTTTTCCAAATGATGCATTGGAAATGAAATTTTTAGAATGTTTGCTTATGGGAGTATATATTTATACATTTTTTACGGCAAAAATTTATTTGGAGTGGTTAAATTCGTATATGATTTTTTTGTATACGTTATTTTTGTTTAATTTTACAAGAATATTTTTGGATATTGTGAATTATAAAGAATTTGGATGGGCTACGAAGTTTGCTAACTTTTATTTTTATTATGATGTGAGAAATGAGATAATAACAGTTTTTTTACTTGTCTTATTGTTTACACATTTGGGATTTTTTATTGGAATTTCAAATGAAAAAATTAGTGAAATAAGAAGCAGCATTACACTTGAAAGTAGAAGAATGTTTACAGATATTGGAATGGCTTTATTTATAATCTCATTGCCTGCTTTAGCCTACAAAATGTTCATACAGTTAAGAGTAATATTACATGCCGGATATGAGGCATATTATACTGGAATTTTAAAAGGAGTTGACTATCCTGCATTTACAAAAGGTTCTGGAACAGTAATGACAATTGGATTTTTAATATTTCTAATTTCAATTCCATCCAAAAGAAAATTTTTGACAATTTCTTCACTTTATCTTATGGTAAAACTGTTGGATTCGTTCAAGGGGGCAAGAGCAATATTTTTGACACAGCTGCTTTTCATAATGTGGTATTATGCAAAAGTCTATGGAATCAGGATAAAAGCCAAGACAATGGTAAAATTAGTAGGATTTACAGTGATTTTCTCACAAATTTTAGTATCTATCCGAAGTAAAAAAATATTCAGTTTAGATTTAATAAATACAATTTACAATTTCCTATTTTCTCAAGGTGTAAGCTACCTTGTCCTAGGCTACACAATTAACTTCAAGCATAACATTGTCGGACATGGAAGCTATCCGTACATTTTGCAGGGACTGTTAGGCTTCCAATCACAGTCGCTTGAAACTCTTGAAACAACAAATTCACTTGCAGACAGATTAACATATTACCTAAATTCAGGAGCTTATCTAAAAGGTGAAGGAATTGGTTCAAATTACATCGCTGAAATATATGATTTAGGATATATCTGGTTAATTATAATTTCAATTTTACTTGGAATTGCAATTATAAAGTATGAAAAATATGTTGTAAAAAATAGATTTTTATTATTGACAAGTTATTACTTTATCCCAAATTTATTTTACATCCCAAGAGGTTCATTCTTTGGAGAAGGATTAATAAAAAATATGGCAATGCTAATTGCGGTTTACGTTCTAGTCTTTAGCTTTGACTATATGTACAGGAAGATTGAGGAAAAGAAGGAACTGATTTGATTTTTTAGGGAGTTGAGTGAAGTTGGGCAAAAAAGAGCAAGTATTTAAAATGTCGTGGATAGAGAAGTTAAAACTGTTAGGAATTATTCCAAGTATATATGCAATGATGATGCTTCTCAATGTTCCTTTACTTACAAATTATAGAGTGATTTTGGTAGTTTCTTTGATAGTAATGTTTCCAATTACAGTATTTTTGTTATATCAGTTAATTTTTATATATAATAAAAAAATTGTAATACTTGGAAATACTTTGATTTATTATAAAAAGCGAAAAGAATGTTATCGTGCAGAGATAGGAAGGCATAATATTAAAATATATGATAAAGAAAAAGGTACTTCTAAACAGAGATATAGAATAAAATATTTATCAATAAATGATTATGAAATACCAATTTATTTACTAGGAACTAAAGGAATGTTAAACTTTGAAAAAGCTATTTATGAGATTTGGTATAAAAAATCAAAAGTTAGAGATAAGGCATTTAAAATTCAAAAAAAAGAATTAATTGTGAAAAAACGAAAAGAAATTTTTATAAGCTGTGTTTTTAATATGATTCCGTTAATAGTAGGAATAATAGTTTTTTCAAGCAATACATATATGATAATTCTTTTTATAATTATTTATTTGCTACTTTTAATTTTTAAGATTGTTTTCTTTATTAGAATGAAGTTATATACACCTGAAAATATAAGAATATCTGCTGATATTATAAGCATTGATAATACAGAATACAGCAAGTATGACATTCAAAAACTGATGTTTACAAGTCTGCAGACTCAATCTGAAAAGTTAAAATTGTTTGGATACAGGACATTAAAAATTTTTGAAAATGACGGAAGAAGAATTTATACTTTGATATTATCTTCAGATTTAGAATTTAAAAATTTCAGGATAAATGAAAATTATGAAAGTCTTTATGAAGAAATAATAAAATTTTGTATTGTGAATGAAATTGAATATGAGTTGGTGTAGAAAAATAGGAGTTTAATATTGATGGAAGTAGAAAATATAGAAATAATAGGCGGAATAAATGACAATAATAAAAATGATATAGTCAAATGGACTAATGAAAAGGGAAAGGACTTTCTTGAACAGTGGGCTGGAAAAAGCCTTGATTTTCCGCTTACAGAAAGCCAAATTGATGATTTGAAGGATATTTACTCGATTTTTTGTAAAAATGAATTTGTGGGGATTATTCAGAAAATACGAAAAGAAATGAATAATATCCATATTGGGCGATTTTTGATTAATCCTGAACTTACTGGAAAAGGACTTGGAAAAAGGGCTTTGTTGGAATTTATAAATTTGATTTTTCAAGAAAAGAATGTAAATTCTATTACTTTGAATGTGTTTGATTATAATGTGGGGGCAAAGAAATTGTATGAGAAAGTGGGATTTAAAGTTGTGAATATTACTGAAAATCCGATGAAAAAGTATATGATGATTATAGAAAAAGGTGAAAAATAGGAGAAAATGATGATAGAAAAAAAAATATATTATGTCTGGGTTGGAAATGCCAAAAAGCCTGATATTTTCTATAAATGTTTGGAATCTTGGAAAAAGAATTTGCCTGATTTTGAAATTATAGAGATAAATGAGAAAAATTTTGACATGGAAAAACATCTTTCGAAAAATAGATTTTTCCGTGAATGTTATGAAAGAAGGCTTTGGGCTTATGTTTCAGATTATATGAGAGTGCATTTTATGTATGAAAATTCGGGAATTTATGTTGATACGGATATGGAAATAATTAAAAATTTGACACTGATTTTAGAAGAAAAAGATTCTTTTTTTAAAAATCCAAAAAATGAGAAATTAAAAAAAATGGATTTTTTTATAGGTTATGAAGATGAAAAGCACATAAGCGTTGGGATTTTTGGAACATCAAAACACAATGAAGTGCTGAAGGATATTAAAGAGTTTTATGAAAAAGAGATTTGGGAAAAGCCAGTTTGGACGATTCCAAAAATATTTACGTATATTTTTGAGAAAAAGTATAATTTGAGCGGAAAAAGGGAAAATTTGTTGAAAGATGGAAAGATAGTTATTTTTCCAAAAGAATATTTTTATCCTTACGGATTTCATGAAAAATATACAGATGATTGTATAAAGCCTGAAACATACGGAATTCATTGGTGGAATGACAGCTGGAGTAGTTTGAAGGCGAGGCTGTTTTTGGAAGCGAAGCATTTGTCGGGAGTAAAAAAATTAATGAAGCGAGCCAGGATAATTGCTAGGTATTATTTGAAGGAAAAGCGTAAATAAAAGACAAAGGAAAAAATAAAGTTGGTAGATACTAAAAAAAGTGATATAATGGAATGAAATATTTATACAATAAACAAAGGATTAGGAGAAACAAGAGAAAAATGAGCAAATTAAAAAAAGTATTATTGCCGCTTATGATTTGTGGGGCGACTGTTAGCTGGGCGAAGGAATTTAAGATGATGACGTATAATATTTATGGGGCAAGGCTTACAAACGGACAGAAATTGGGAGAAAGCATAAAGCCGTATGCACCTGATTTTATATCACTTCAGGAAGTTGATAAATTTACAAAGAGAAGCAATTTTAGGGATGTAACGTCTGATATTGCAAAAGTCTTGGGATATGATTATTATTTTTTCAAAAAATCTAGAGATTATGATGGCGGGGAATATGGAATTTCATTTATCTCAAAATATCCGCTTGAGAAAATATACACTTATGAATTGCCATCAGAAGGTGAGGAAAGAAGACAGCTTGTAGTTGCAGAACTTTCTAAAAAGACTTTTGGTAAAAAGGTTTTAGTTATGAATACACATTTAGACTTTAAGCCAAGTATAAAACCTGAGGAAATGGAATCACTTGATTTACTTACAAAATTTTTTGATAAAGATGATATAAAATTTATAAGCGGAGATTTTAATTTTTTGCCATCAACAAAATATTATGGACAAATGACAAAGGACTGGAGAGATACATATATGGAAGCTAATTTTAGTGGAGCAAGATCACTTTCAGATCCAAGAATTGACTATATTTTTGGAAGTCAGTCAAAAAAATGGAAGGTGAAGTCAAGTTATTTTATCAATGATGCAACTCAAGACTGGACAAAATTGTCGGATCATCTTCCATATATAACAACTGTGGATATAAAATAAAAAAATTGGGATAGAAAAAAAATAAAAGGAGGTATGAAGTATGAAGGTTTCCCTTGTAATGCCAACAATTAATGTTACAACTGAACTTGAATTATTTTTGAAAAGTTTGAGAACACAGACTTATAAAGATTTTGAGTTAATTGTAGTGGATCAGAATGAAGGAAATGAAGCTTTTGAAATTGTGAAAGATTACGAAGAGGAATTTAAGATAAAATATGCAAAAAGCGATGAAAAGGGGCTGAGTTTAAACAGAAATAGAGGGCTTGTACTTATGGAAGGGGAAATTGTGGGATTTCCCGATGATGACTGTGAGTATCAGCCTGATACGTTGGAAAAAGTTGTTGCTTTTTTTGAAAGAAAAAAAAATTATCGGATTTATTCGTGTCGTACACTTGAACGTGGGAAAACTTATGGAACAGGTGTTATGGAAAAAAAAGACATGGAAATAACTAAAGATAATGTAGATAAAACAGTGAAATCTATAACTTTTTTTGTAAATTATAAAAAAGATGATATTATTTTATTTGATGAAAATTTGGGAGTTGGTGCTACTTTTGGAAGTGGAGAAGAAACTGACTATGTGCTTACATTACTTCATAAAGGCTACAAGGGAAGATATTTTGCAAACGACATAATTTTTCATCCAGCTAAAAAAGGAAACTACAGCGATTTGGATCGTGCATATAAATATGCTTTGGGATTTGGAGCATTAGTAAAAAAGGAAGTTAAGGGTAGAAAAAACAGATTTTATATTCTGAAATACTGGAAGCGGCAATTTAGAAGTTTTGTTGGAATGATTGTTACAAGAAACAGGGCATATCATAGAGTTGTGATGAAGGGTAGAAAAATAGGATACAAACATTATGAGCTAAAATAGAAATTTAGGAGAAAAATGGAGAAATTTAACATAAATAATAGAAGATATATTGGAAATAAAAGTAAGTTGTTGGAATGGATTTTTGAAAAAATAAGAGAAAATACAATTGGAAGTTCTTTTTTTGATATTTTTTCAGGTACTGGTTCAGTATCAAAAGAAGCTTTAAATTATTATGATGAGATTATAATTAATGATTTTTTATTTTCAAATAATGTTATTTATAAAGCATTTTTTGGAAATGAAGATTATGATAAAAAGAAATTAGAAAAAATAGCAGTAGATATAAATAGTTGCAAATATGAAGATTTAGAAGAGAATTATTTTGATAAAAATTTTGGAGATAAATATTTTGGTAAAAGAGATGCAAGAAGAATAGGATTTATTCGTGAGAAAATTGAAACAAAAAAAAGAGAGAAAGAAATAAGTGAAAAAGAATATAATATTTTATTATCTTCTCTTATTTATTCAATTGATAAGATTGCAAACACGGTTGGGCATTATGAGGCATACATAAAAAAATCTATAAAAGATGACTTATTATTTTTTAATTTAATAAAGCCATTAGACACAAAAGGAAAAAATATAAAAATTTTTAGAGAAGAAGCAAATAAATTAGGTAATAAAATAACATCAGATATAGTATTTTTAGATCCTCCTTATAATTCTCGACAATATTCAAGATTTTATCATGTAATTGAAAATTTAATTGAGTGGGAAAAACCAGAATTATTTGGTGTAGCATTAAAACCAAAAGAAAAAAATATGAGTGATTATTGTAGGAGTAATGCACCAAAAGTGTTTGATGATTTAGTAAAAAAATTAAATTGTAAATATATTGCTGTTACATATAATAATACTTATAATTCAAAAAGTTCATCTTCAAAAAATAAAATTAGTTTTGAAGAAATATCAAAATCTTTAAATGAGGTTGGAGAAACAAAAGTTTTTGAAAAGGAATATAAGTTTTTTAATGCAGGAAAAACAGATTTTAAGGCTCATAAAGAATTTTTATTTTTAACGGAGGTAAAATAATATAAATGAAATCAAAAATTAGATCGCCTTTTTTTTATGTTGGTGATAAATATAAACTAATGCCTCAGTTAGAAAAATTATTTCCAGTTAATATAAATAATTACTACGAACCTTTTGTTGGTGGTGGAAGCAGTTTTTTAAACACAGAAGCAAAGAATTTTTTTTTAAATGATATAAATAAATACGTTATTCAATTACACTGTTATTTACAAAGTTTTAGGGAAAGTAAAGATAAATTTTTTGAAAGCCTTTTTAGAACTATAAAAAAATATGGATTATCCTGTTCTTTTTTAGGAAAAATTGTACCAGATGAATTAAAAAAAGAATTTATAAAAACATATTATTCAAGATATAATAAAGAAAATTATATGAAAATGAGAGAAGATTATAATAAAAATAAATCAAATTTTGAATTGCTATATTTATTATTAATTTATGGTTTTAATCATATGATAAGATTTAATTTAAAAGGAGAATTTAATTTACCAGTAGGAAATGTGGATTTTAATAAAAATGTGTATAATGCCTTAAATAATTATTTTGATTTTTCTAAAAAAAATAATCTAAACTTTTTTAATCAAGATTACAAAGAATTCTTAATTAACCGTGATTTTGAGAAAAATGATTTTGTATATTTAGATCCTCCATATTTAATTTCAAATAGTGAGTATAATAAAATATGGAATGAAAAAAATGAAGAAGAACTATATCAAATTTTAGAAGACATAGATAATCAAGATGTTAAATTTGGGCTTTCCAATTTAGTGATACATAAAGATAAGAAAAATGAAATATTATTAGATTGGATGAAAAAATATAAAGTATACGAAGTAAATAGTAATTATATAAGTCGTTTTGATAATACAAGAAAAATAAATTCAAGAGAGGTTTATGTAACAAATTATGAGAAAGAGAAAATTAGAGAGAAAACCATTATCGTTTTCAACAACTATGAGAAATCCTGAAAGAATAGCTTCATTTATTGAAAATCTGAAAGAATTTGAAGGGAAAATTTTAACAAAAGAAGTTATTATGAAAATAGTAGAAAAATTAATAAAAAATAAATTGTATGCTCCAAAATACATAAAAAGAATACCACATTTGAAAAAAATATTAAAAAATAATACAAATTCTTTTAGTAAAGAAGAAATAAAAGAAATTATAGAAAATAGTCCACAGAATCATCAAGAAGCAGGATTTGAAAAAGGGTGGGATAGTAGGTTTGACACTTGGTATAAATTATCAAAGGAATTTGGATTTCTTTATTATGAAATGGATAAACCAATAGAAATTTCAAAAACAGGACATATGCTTTGTGATGCTTATTTAGAGAATGAAAATAGCAATTCAGGAGAAAAGATACAGAAAATATTTTTAAATGCTTTAATGAAGTATAATGTGGATAATCCTTATAGAAAAAATCTAAATAAAAGTACACCGATTCCCCTTTTATTAAATGTTTTGAAAAAATTGAAAAATGATAAAGAAGAAAATGGAGCAGGAATTTTTAGAAAAGAATTACCTTTTCTAATTTGCTGGAGAAATAATGATTCCGATGAGTTATATAAATATATAAAAAATTTTAGAAAAATTTATAGATATACTGCAAGTAATGAAGTCGTCTATGAAAGATGTTTGGAATTATTAGAAAGTGAAAATGAAAAAAGATTTAAAATAAAACAAATTATACAGGAATCTGTTGATGATTTAATTAGAAAATTAAGAATAACAGGAATTTTTTCGTTAAGAGGGTTAGGAAAATTTATTGACATTAATGAATTAGAAAAGAATAAAATAGAATATATAATAAAAAATTATTCAGAATCTAAAACTTATGAAACAGAATATGATTTTTATAAATATATGGGAGAACTGGATTTAAATGTAATTAATATTGAAGAAAATGTTAATTATGAATTGAAAGAAAATATAAAAATTAATGCATTAAATAATTTTGCCAAAAAATATGAAAATAAAAAAATTATTGAAGAATTGGAATGTTTGGAAAAAAATAGACATTCAAAGGATGAATTTCTAAAATTAATAGATAATCCAACTCGTTTAGAATTTTTAACAAGTTTAATTTTGATAAAAAATTATCCTAATTTAATAATAAAACCGAATTATTCGATAGACGATGAAGGAAATCCGACATTTACAGCAAAAGGTGGAATAGCAGATATTGAAGTTTATGATGAAAAATCAGATGTTTTAGTAGAAGTTACATTAATAAAAAATAGACAGCAATCTATACTAGAAATCCCTGCAATAACTAGACATTTAGTAGAATTAAATGAAAAATCAAAGAAAGAAAATATATTTTCAATTTTCGTTGCTCCAAATATACACGAAGATACAAAATATATGTGTGGGTTTACAAAATATCAGGAAAATTTGGATATAAGACCATATACAATAAGTAATTTTGCTAAAAAAATAAAATTTGAAGGAAATATATTAGAATTTTTAAATTAAATAAAGTAAAAAATTAGGAGAAGAATATGGATAAGGTAAAATGCTTGATAAATATGATAATAGCTTATCTCATTTATCCATTTAACAAAGAAAAATTCAAAAATAGAAATATTTGGCTTGTAGGCGGAAACGCAGGAGAACTTTTTGTGGATAATGGACGTGCGATGTATGAGTATTTACGGTCAAAACAGCAGGAGGAAGTATACTGGGTGATAAACAGAAATGCCAAAATTGCTAAAAAAATTCCAGGAGAAAAGCTGATAAAAGGAAGTATAAAAAGCTACCTTTATTTTATGAATGCAAAAGTTGCATTATTTTCCCACTCAATTTCTGCGGACATTGTCCCATACCTGTTTGTAGTACCATTAATAAATAAATTTCATAAAAAAGTATTCAAAGTATTCCTGAATCATGGAACAGTAGGCTTTAAAGTCCGACAGGCAATGAATCCAAAAACAGCAAAAGTAGCAGAAGCACTTGTAAAATCCTATGATTTAAATATCTGTGACTCAGAATTTGAAAGAAAAGTGAAAACAGAAGTCTGGTGGGAAGTGCCGAAAGAAACAGCGGTTATAACAGGTTATCCAAGATATGACAAATTATATAATTTGGAAATCGCTGAAAAACAAATATTTTTTATGCCAACTTGGCGAAATTGGCTAAAATCAGAAAATCAAAAATTTGAAGATACAAAATATTTTCAGAATATCTCAAATTTAATTACAGATAAAAAATTAAATGATTATCTGGAAAAAAATAATATTAAATTGAATGTCTACATTCATCAATTAATGCAGGATCATTTAAAAAATTTTGGAAATATAAAACTTGGAAAAAATATAAGAATACTTCCGAAAGAAGTAAATATAACTGAGGAACTGCAAAAATCAAAATTATTAATAACAGACTATTCAAGCGTAGCCTACGACTTTTATTATCTAAACAAGCCAATTATCTTCTTCCAGTTTGATAAACGTGAATATGAAGAAAAAGTTGGCTCTTACGTAGATTTAGATAAGGATTTGTTTGGAAAACAGGCTAAAATTGTGGAAAAATGTGTAGAGGAAATTATTGAGATTTCTGAAAATAATTTTCATTATGACAAGGAAATGAAGCAAAAGTCTGATAAATTGAGAGAAAAGTTTTTAAAGTATGTAGATAAGGGGAATTGTGAGAGAGTTTACAAAATAATTTTAAAATATTTGGAGAAGAAAGAATAATGTATTCAAAAAATAAAATTAAATGGAAAATATTGGTATTTTTCTTATTGTTTTATATAATAAGTTACTCATCAGAAGTTTTTTTTATTAATAACAATGCTTTTGGTTTAACAGTAAAAACTGAAAAAACAGAAAATGTGAAAATTACAGACAAAGAACTAGAAAATAATGAATTCTTAATTGTGGAAAATTTTAAAAAGTACTTTGAAAAAGAAATAAAGAATAAAAAGATAAAAAAAATACCAGAAAAAATTTTCAGGTTCAAGGTTCATTTCTGATAAAGATTAAATTTGTAGATATTGATGAAGCAATAGTAGAAATAGAGTCATATGGATTTGAAGATACAAATAGTGATCTTGTTAAATTAAGATTTAGAAAAAAAGATAGAATATGGGAAAAAATATAAAATTGAAGAATTGAGTTTAAATTGGTTTAAGAAGATTTTTAACAAAAAGATAGCAAGAAGTCTCCGACTTCTATAAGTGGGAGATGAATTGCTTTTTTTGTAAAAAAAATTAAAAAAAGGATATGCCTATGATACAATTTTTGTATAAAATATCGAAGAGAAATAATTAAAAAATAATATTCAAAATTAAAAGGAGGTGTAATTTCATGAAATATAATTTAGCATTCAAATACAGGATTTATCCAAATAAAGATCAGGAATTATTGATAAATAAGACTTTTGGATGTGTTCGTTTTGTTTACAATATAATTTTGTATACAGCTAATAAAATTTATGAAGAAACTGGAAAAAATAAAATAATTACACCTGCCAGTTTGAAAAGTGAAAATCAATTTCTAAAAGAAGTAGACAGTCTAGCACTTTCAAATGCTCAATTGAATGTAAAACGATCATTTACGAATTTTTTTCAGAAGAGAGCGAAATTTCCGAGGTTCAAATCTAAAAAGAATAGTGTTAAAAGTTATACGACAAATTGTGTGAATAATTCGATACAAATAGAGGAAAACAAATATTTGATTTTGCCAAAATTAAAAAAAATTAAATTGAAATATCATAGAGAAATACCAAAAAATTATAGAATAAAGTCGGTAACACTAACAAACAGTAATGGAAATTACTATGTTTCTGTTTTGACAGAATTTGAAAAAGAAATTCAAAAAATGCCAAATAGTGATAAAGTAATTGGACTTGATTTTTCAATATCTGAATTATTTGTCAGTTCTGAAAACCAAAGAGCTGATTATCCAAGATATTTTAGGATGTTGGAGAAAAAATTGAAGAAATTACAAAAATCATTATCGAGAAAAGTAAAATTTTCTAAAAATTGGTATAAGCAAAAAATGAAAATATCAAAATTACATGAGTATATCAAAAATTGCCGAAGAGATTTTCTACATAAATTATCAAAAAAATTGTCCGAAACGTATAATGCTGTGGTTGTTGAGGATTTGAATATGAAAGGGATGAGCCAGGCATTAAATTTTGGGAAAAGTGTAGGAGATAATGGATGGGGAATGTTTTTGAGAATGCTTGAGTATAAACTGATGTTTTTAGGGAAACAATTTTTGAAGATAGATAAGTGGTTTCCATCGTCGAAAACTTGCAGTAAATGTGGAAACGTTAAAGAGAAATTGAAATTATCAGAAAGAAGTTATAAATGTGAGTGCTGTGGGATTGAAATTGATAGAGATTACAATGCGGCATTGAATATAAAAAACATTGGAAAATTGATGTTAGAATATTAGGAAAATAAAAGAAGACAGGGTAGGAACTACTCAAAGAGCTTGGTAAATATATTTGGCTAACAAAAGCAGATACTTCCCAAGAAGCTCCCGCTTCTAAAAGCGGGAGTAGTTCACTAAGAAATAAGCAGGGGATAATTTTTATTAATTTTTTAAAAAATTGAAAAAGAAAATAAACTATGATAAAATTTAAGAACGAAAAAATAAAGAGAACAGAGGTAAAATAACGATGGCAGATACACCACTTATGAAGCAATATAAGGAGATAAAATCAAATTTTGAGGACTCTATATTGTTTTTTAGATTGGGTGATTTTTATGAAATGTTTTTTGAGGATGCGGTAAAGGTGTCACGAGAGCTGGGGCTTACATTGACTTCAAGGAATAAGGAAAAAAATGCAGATGTACCGCTTGCAGGAGTTCCGTTTCATTCGGCGGATTCCTATATTACAAAACTTGTTTCAAAAGGGTATAAAGTTGCGATTTGTGAGCAGACAGAAGATCCGAAGATGGCAAAGGGAATTGTAAAACGAGAAGTTGTGAAGATTATAACGCCGGGGACAGTTGTGGATGTGGAGGCACTTGATGCCAAGAGCAATAATTACTTGATGAGTATTTTGAAAATCGAGAATAAACTTGGAATTACGTATATTGATATAACGACTGGAGAGTTTAAAGTAACGGAAGTTGAAAAGGATGATGATTTTGTAAAATTATTTAATGAGATTAATAAGATTGAGCCTAAGGAAGTGCTTGTTACAGAGGATTTTTATGGAGAAATAAAGGAAAAGTTAGATGATTTTTTACAAAAGAATGATTCGGTTGTGACTTTTATAAATAAGGTTCGGGATAGTGCAAAATATCTTATGGATTATTTTGAGATTGTATCGTTGGAAAGTTATGGAATTAAGGATAAAAAAGGGATAATTGGGGCTGCAGCCATGGCACTTGATTATGCGGCTACTATGCAGGTTGAGCATGAGCTGACTGTGGAAAAGATTGAGTTTGTAAATATTTCCAATTATGCTGAAATAAATGCGATTACAAGCAGAAATCTGGAACTATTGAAAAATCAGAGGGAAAAAATTGTTTACGGATCACTTTTGTGGGTGCTGGACGAGTGTAAAACTTCGATGGGAACACGACTTTTAAAAAGATTTATAAATAATCCACTTTTAAATATTGAAAAAATCCGGAAAAGGCAGGAAGATGTACAGTATTTTATTGATAATATTCTAATTCGTGAGGATTTGAGGGAAAAACTTGAAGATATTTACGATTTGGAGCGGCTTTTGGGGAAAATAATCTTTGGTAGTGAAAATGGGAAAGATTTGACGGCATTGAAAAAGACGATAAAATCGGCTGTTGAAATAATGAGAATTTTGGGAAATACTGATTTTTTTAAGAATATTGATGCAAATATTTTGTTTGAGTGTTATAAAATAATCGACAACAGTATAAATGAAGATGCACCATTTTCAGTACGTGAAGGCGGAATTATAAAATCTGGATACAATGCGGAACTGGATGAAATTAGAAATATTATGAATTCTGGGAAGGACTTTTTGCTGGATATTGAACAGCGTGAAAGGGAAGCAACAGGAATTCGAAATATGAAAATAAAATTTAACAAGGTTTTTGGTTATTTTATTGAAATTACAAAAGCAAATTTGGATATGGTGCCAGAACATTACATAAGAAAACAGACACTTTCAAATTCAGAGAGGTACATTACGCCTGAGCTGAAAAAATATGAGGATACAATAATAAATTCCAAAGCAAAAATCGAAGATTTGGAGTATCATTTGTTCAAGGAAATTAGTGGAAAACTCAAGGAACATCGAAAAATTTTGTCCGAACTTGCAGAAAGGATTGCATACATTGATGTAATGGTATCTTTTGCTGTAAGTGCCATTGAAAATAATTATGCAAAACCTGAAATGAACGAGGAATATTCCTTTAAAATTGAAGGCGGAAGGCATCCAGTTGTGGAAAAACTGATTGGAAGGACGGATTATGTTTCAAATGATACAGTTTTTACTGAAAAAGAAAGCTTTGTTGTGCTAACAGGACCTAATATGTCAGGAAAATCAACGTATATGAAGCAAATCGCATTAATTTCCATAATGGCTCAGATTGGCTCTTTTGTCCCTGCTAAAAAAGCAAATTTATCAGTTATAGACAAATATTTGACACGAATTGGGGCTTCTGATGATATTTTGACTGGGCAAAGTACATTTATGGTGGAAATGAGCGAAGTTTCCAACATTCTAAACAATGCGACTGAAAAAAGCCTGATAATATTAGATGAAGTTGGACGTGGAACTTCCACAACCGACGGTGTTTCCATTGCGACTGCTATTTCAATGTATATTCACGATAAAATTGGTGCTAAGACAGTTTTCGCAACACATTATCACGAACTTACTGATTTGGAAAATAAATTTGCACATATTGTAAATTATCGGATAGAAGTGGATGAAAAGCAGGGAAAAGTAATGTTTTTGCGAAATATTGTAAAAGGCGGGGCAGATAAGTCGTATGGTATTGAAGTGGCAAAATTGGCGGGGCTTCCAAAAGAAATATTGGTTGAAAGCAAGAAAATATTGAAACGGCTGGAGCAGAAAAAGGAGCTGATTGAGAGGACTGTGGATGTTCACCAGCTTTCGCTTTTTGGAGGAAACTCAGAATTTGAAAGTGATTTTGAAGAATTTGAAAATGCAAATGATTTAGAAAATATTGAAAATAATCAGTTTTACGAGGAAAAATTGGCTCAAATTGAGGAGGAGAAGGAAAGTTTGCAAGAAATTGTGAATAAAATAGAAGGTTATGATATAAATAATATTACACCGATGGATGCAATGAAATTTTTGTTTGAATTAAAGGAAAATATGAAAAAAGATAATAAATAGGATACAAAAAGATATGAAGGCAAAAAAAGTTGTGTATAGGTTAAAAGATGAAGCGATTGTTTATGCAGATGAACAGATCGGATCTGAAGGAGATGAAGTCATTAAGTTTAAAAATGTGATTATAGATCTTGTAAAAAAACAGATGGTAATTTCTGGAAAAGAAGGAGTTGTAAATACTAAAACACTTGATGTCTCGTTAATGAAGAAAGTCGTTGGGACAACCAAAGACAAAAAATGGGAAATTTATACGGAACGTGTAGATTATAAAAAACAGGGCGACCTGTTAAATTCGCCAGTAAAGACAAAACTCGTAAATACGTTTGATGACACTGTTTCTGAAGCAGATAAAGTTGAAACGACGACAAAATTTGAAACGATTGTAGCTACAGGACATGCAAGATATAATAATAAAAAAGACAAGAAAACTATGACAGCGGATAAGATTACGTATAATGATCCAACAAAGGTAAGTTTTGCAGAGGGGCATGTTGTTTATAAGGAAGAAAAGACAAAAAGAACCCTTACGGCAGATAAAATGCGATATGATGATATTAATAAAATAGGAAATGCAGAAGGAAATGTTCATTATACTTCTCCTGAAAGCAAGCTGGATGCTCAAAAGGCAGATTATTATATGAATGGTGACGATGAAAGAGTAGAAGGTTTTGGAAATGTTGTTTATACAGGAAAGGAAAGTGTAATTACAGCAGATAGTGCTGTTTATTTCATCAAGAAAAAACAAATTAATGGAAATGGACATGTTGTTTATAAAAGTAAAGAAAGTGTAATTACAGGTGACAGTGCTGTTTATTTTGTTGATAAGAAACAAGTTGATGGAAGAGGGCATGTTAGATATACGGGAAAAACTATGATAATTACAGGAGATCATGTATTTTACGACAAAATTGCCAATATAATAAATGGTGATGGAAATGGTACCTATAATTATTTGCCAAGAAAAACAACAGGAACTTACAAAAGTGGAGTTTATGACTTAAAAACACACACTATGACAACAAATGATTACTATACTGCTAATTATGATGATTATAAAATGGACGGAACAAACCTTGTATATGTTTTCCCTACAGGAAATGCCGTTATGAATGGACCTTTTAATGTAAAAAAACAAAATTTTACAGTTCACGGAGAAAATGGTAAAATGAACACCATTTCAAAAGATATTTTTGCAAATAAAATGGTAATGACGAGTGTTCAAGGAGATAGAATTTCATCTGATATTGGACAAGGAAGTTTTGAGAAAAAGGAATTCAGATTTGATGGACATGTTAAAGGTAAAATTCGGGGGAATGTGAAAGATCTGGTGAATGATCCAAGACCACTTGTAGAATCAGAAGCAGTCCATTTTATTGGAAATACTGCAAAAGTTTATTTTGTTTCCCATAAAAATGGAAGTAATATGAGTATTACACGTAGTGAAATCAAGGAAAATGTTCATATGACTTATAAGGATATTACATTAGATTCCCAATATAATGAGATGGATTCAAGAAGAAACCTTATACTTGCAAGAGATAAGGTTATGGTTGATTTTAAGAATAACACTAAGATGACTGCAAATTATCTGTATATGGATATGAATAAGCAGGAAGGATATGCTAGAAATAACATAAAAATTGTAAGTACATTGCCACAGTTTAGAGCGATTAATACAAGTGCTGATAAGGCTACAATTTATCTGAAGGACAAAAAAATAAAATTAAATGGAAATGTCGTAACTTACCAAGGTAAAAATCAAATTTCATCTAAAAGTGCAATATATAATATGGATAAAAAAATTCTTGAAAATGAAGGAAATATTCAAATGCAGTATGAAGTTCAAAATAATAATGAAATTCAACAAGCAAAATCAGATCCTAAAAATTCCGAAGCTGTTCAAGAAGTCATAGGTAAGTTATCAGTTTCTGAAGGAGGTCATCTTCCGAAATCAATGACTGCCTCAAATGGTGTTCCAGTTACGATAAGGTGGCATTCTTCAAATTCAAGCATATTTTCAACGTCTGGAAGAGTTAATAAGCAATTTTATGGCGGGGGAACTAAAGGAGTAACACTAACTGCAACGGCAAAAGCCGGAGTAGATACAGCAGAAAGAACTTTTAGCGTAAGTGTTCCAACAGAATCAGCACATGAAATGCTAGTAAGAGCAGCAAGCAATATTTATGTCCCAGAAGATGGAGAAAATCTGCCTTCATCAGTTAGAGTGAATGTAAGAGGAAGAACAATAGATATACCAATATCTTGGAGTAAAAATGGAGATAGGAATGTTGCAACACTAAGATACGATGGAGCATCTTATCGTCAGCAATTTTAAATAATTGTCATGAAAAGTGGGTAAAATTATAAGGCTCACTTTTCTTAGTTTACTAAAATTACAAAAAAATTTAATAATAGTCAGATTTTTAGTTGAATATAATTAAAACATCTGTTATAATAATTATGAAAGTTAATTTTACTTCTAAACTAAAGGGATATAAGCATTTCACAAGAGTATTGATTTTATTTTAATTTATTATTTTTAAATCAAAAAAATTTTAATATTTACAAAAAAAAAACAGTAACTGGTTTATAAGCAAAAAAACATACATTATTAAACTTTATATGATATTATTATAATGTAAATTTACTATATAAAGTTTATTTTATAGTAATTCATCTTATTAAATTGAATTTAAAAGTTATAACTGTTTTACTTAATTTCTAAGTTTATTTAATAAAAAATAATATCAGAAAAATTTGATTATGTATTGTAAATAGCTAAAAAATGTTTTTGTATTTGAGGGAGAAAATATGAATAAAAAAACTAAGAAAAATAATTATATATTAAATGAAATACATAAACAAGCGGAGAATTTTTCACATGGAGAGGAAATTGCTAATTTTGTAAGCCATACGGTTGGAGCAGGATTATCAATACTAGCTTTTATAATATTAACGATACGTGCTAGCTGGACGCATGATGCAGGAACAATAATATCCTTTATGGCATTTGGTTTTGGATTGATTGTCTTGTATACAATGTCATCCATATATCACGGATTAAAGCAGGGGACAGCCAAATCAATATTTGAAATTTTTGACCATTCGGCAATTTATGTTTTAATAGCCGCTTCTTATACTCCATTTTTGTATTTAGTTGTTAATTCTCCAACAAATAAAATCGTATTGACGATTCAATGGATAGTTTGTGTTTTAGGAATTGTGTTTAAAGCATTTTTTACAGGTAAATTTAAATTATTTTCAACATTACTTTATCTAATAATGGGATGGATGATTATATTTGCTTGGAATGATCTGATAAATAATATCAATCAAATTTCGCTGATTTATTTAATTTTAGGCGGAGTTTTATATTCGCTTGGAACAATTTTCTATTCATGGAAAATATGTAAGTTTAATCATATGATATGGCATATTTTTGTAATTTTAGGAAGTATTTCACACTTTTTTGCTGTGTATTACTTAGTTTAAGTAAAAAAAGAATATATCTTATTTAGAAAGGGTAATTTAATGGGAAGAAAATCGAAAGTATCTAATGAGCTAAAAATTGAACTCGTAAAAATGATATTAGAGGGGAAGGGAACTATTCAAGAATTATCAAAGGAATATAATGTTGCAAAGTCATCATTAATGACATGGAAAAAAAAATATATTGAAATAGGTGAAGAAAGTATAAAAGTTGAAGATAAAAATAGGCATTACTCTCGTGAAATTAAAGAAAAAGCTGTTAAGAGCTATTTAAATAATGAAGGTTCATTATTTGAAATTTGTAAAAAATATGATATTGCATCTGTAAGTGTATTGAATTACTGGATTAGAGACTATAGAAAAAGTATAGATGAACACGGAAAAGTATCGGCATTAAAAAAACATGTAAGAAAAACTATTGAAGCTAAAGTCGAAGCTGTTGAATTTTGTCAAAATAATAATTATGACTATAATCTGACTATTCGTAAATTCGGAATTTCATATCAACAAATTTATTCATGGGTAAAAAAATATGAAAATGGTGGAGTTGATGCTTTAACAGATAACCGTGGGAAAAGACGTTCTGAAACTAAGAAATAATCTAATGAAATAAAAAAATAATATTAAATATTGAAAAAACTGTCAAATTCATTGATAAATATGAAAATGACAGTTTTTTAGTTTGTATAATAAAGCTAATTTAAAATCTAACTCAAATCTTGAATTTATATGAT
Source organism: Leptotrichia shahii (assembly GCF_008327825.1). Classification (NCBI taxonomy): domain Bacteria; kingdom Fusobacteriati; phylum Fusobacteriota; class Fusobacteriia; order Fusobacteriales; family Leptotrichiaceae; genus Leptotrichia; species Leptotrichia shahii. The sequence continues at coordinate 402,186 of NZ_AP019827.1, forward strand.
TTTTAATAGCTTAATTTTGAATAGGTTCGAGTATATTTTAATACTATTTTCTTATGAATTTTTATTTAACAAGTAATTTAGCATAACTTATTATTTTTCCTCACTTTTAGCAGGCACAAATTTTCTTTCTGGATTGCTAAAGAATTTTATTCCGATAATCGCAACAACAATCATAACTATACTTATTAAATATGGGAGTCTTATTCCAAAAATTAATAAATCTTCTGCTCTAAATGTACTTACAAATGTTCTTATAATCGCATACATAATTAAATAAATCATTGATAAAACTCCAGGATTATATTCTTTTTTTCTAAAATAAAACCAAAGAATTGTAAATCCAATTAAATTTAAAAATGCTTCGTAAAGCATAGCAGGATGTAACGGCAAATTTGGAAATTCTGATCCAGCTGGTGTATTTAGCGGAAAAACTAATCCCCAAGGTACAAGCTGCTTAAATTGAGCTTGTGCAGTAGTGCTCATTGATTGGTATTTTATCCACCATTCATTGAATTTTCCTGAAAAAATTATGCTAAGTGGAGTAAATGTAGGAACTCCATGAACTTCGCCATTTGCCAAGTTTCCGAATCTTCCTAAAAATTGTCCAAATAATAAAGGTCCAACAGCCATATCTGTAAGCACCCATAAATTCATTTTATTTTTTTTAGCATAAAAACATGCACCAATAAATGCTCCGATAATTCCGCCATGAATTGCAAGACCGCCTTCCCAAATATAAAATATGGATAAAGGATTCCCAATATAATCGGCAAATTTAAAAATAACATAATATAGCCTTGCTCCAATTAATCCTGATACTATCGTTGTAAATGCAAAATCTTCAATAATTTTTCGATCATTAACTCCTCTTTTTTCAGCAACATCATCTGAAAGTGCGATAAACATTCCAAAAAGAAAAGCTAAAATATACATCAAACTGTAAATTCTAAGTTCAAAACCTCCAATTTTAAATAAATATGGTCTCATTTATGCTCCTTTTCAATATTATGTAATAAGGGCTTCTGATTTTTTTAAAAACAAGCCCCTATTTTTTAAATTTTATAATTGTTTTTTTAATTCTTCTTCAAAGATAACAAAGAAGTCATCAATTTGTTCTTTTGAAATTTGTCCCAAAATACCAATTCTCATAAGGCTTTCAGCATATTTTCCTTTTCCGCCTGTAACAGTATAATCCTTTTCCTCAAGAGCGGCAATAATTGATTTTATTACGATTCCTTCTCTGTAAACAGAAATTAATGTATTTGTTCTATTTTCTTCATTTTTAACTAATAATTTAAATCCAAGTTTTTCTGCTTTTTCTTCCACATATTTTCTCAAGTTGTGTTTTTGTTTTATTGTATTTTCAATTCCATTTTTGATTAAATCCTTCAATGATTGATTTAATGCTAAAATTAATGCAATTGCTGGAGTATAAGGTGTTTCTCCTTTTTCTTCAAAATATTTAATATATTGTTTTAAATCAAAGTAATATTTTGGCAAATCAGAAGTTTCCATCGCTTTTTTTGCCTTATCGCTAATTGCTACAAAAGCTAACCCTGGAGGTATTAAAAATGCCTTTTGGCTTCCTGCTATTGCAACGTCAACATGCCATTCATCAAAATTAAATTCATTTACTACAAGTCCACTAATTGTGTCAACTACTAATAAAATTTCAGTATTTTTAGTCAAATCTCCAAGTGATTTTATGTCATTTAAAATTCCAACTGAAGTTTCACTATGAGTAGCTAAAATTCCCTTTAAATCAGGATTTTCAGAAATAACTTTTTTTACATCTTCCAATTTATAGCTTTCTCCAAATTCATATTGTAAATTAATTACATTCAAGCCATAAATTTCTGCGATTTTTCTAAATCTGTCACCAAAATATCCAGTATTTACAGCTAAAACTTTATCTCCCTTTGAGAAAAAGTTTACAATGGCAGTTTCCATTGAACCTGTTCCAGAAGAAGTTAGAACAGCAACATCATTTTGTGTTGTCTTGAATACTTTTTTCAAGTTTTCATTGTTTTCTTTCATAATTCTTCTAAATTCAGGTGTTCTGTGATGAATAATGTCATTTCCTAAAATTTCTAGATATTCTTCTGGTATATTTGTTGGCCCAGGTGTTAATAATAATTTTGAACTCATAAATCTTTCCTCCTAAAGTTTATATTTTTTATTTTTTTATAGTTCTTTTGTTAATTTATCATATTTCAAAAGTTTTGTTAAAATTTCTTCAATATTATCTAATTTTAGCATATTTGGTCCATCAGATAGACCTTTATCGGGATCGGGATGTACTTCAGCAAAAATCCCATCTACTCCCACAGATACAGCCGCTCTTGCAAGTGGATAAACATAATCACGGTTACCACCTGAAGTTTCACCTCTTCCTCCTGGAATTTGTACCGAATGTGTTGCATCAAATATAACTGGATATCCAAATTTTCTCATTTCCAAAAGTCCACGCATATCTACAACAAGATTATTGTATCCAAATGAAGCTCCACGTTCGCAAAGCATTATATTCTCATTTCCAACTTCCTGAAATTTTTTTACAACATTTTTCATATCCCAAGGTGCTAAAAACTGCCCTTTTTTAATATTTACAGCTTTTCCTGTTTTGGCTGCGGCAACAAGCAAGTCGGTTTGCCGTGATAAAAAAGCTGGAATTTGTAAAAGGTCAATTACTTTTGCAGCTTCTTTACATTGATAAGGTTCGTGAATATCAGTCGCAAGAGCAACGCCATATTTAGACTTGACTCTTGATAAAATTTCAAGTCCTTTTTCAAGTCCAGGTCCTCTAAAAGATGAAATTGAAGAACGGTTAGCCTTGTCAAATGAAGCCTTAAAAACATATTGAATGCCCAGTTCATCCGTAATTTCTTTCATTTTCCCAGCCACTTCCATAACCAGATCTTCCGATTCAATCACGCAAGGTCCTGCAATCAAGAAAATCTTGTCATTACCAATCGTAATATCATCAGTAATTTTAACTTTTTTCACTTTATCTATTAGCATAATCTGAATCCTTTCTAAAAAGTTTTTCATATAATTTATTTTATCACAATATTACTTTTTTTGCTAATTTTTTTCTAAATAATTCCTTTTGATAAAACAGATAAATTGTGTTATACTTTTAAAGGAAAAATTAACTATACTTATTTAATAGTTATATGAATTTTGAGTAATATTCTTTCCTATTTAAATAACAAATTTGTTATGAAGGAAGTCAATAAGTAACTAAATCTTTTAAATAGGATAAATGCTATTTAGCAAGAGGTTACAAACCCTTATCATGAGATAAATGATGAGATAAATGAAATTAATTAGAAGAACAGGAGAAAAAATATGGATAAAGTAGCTTTAATTATGGCTGGAGGAAGTGGAACAAGATTTTGGCCATTATCTACAAATGACAAGCCGAAGCAATTTTTGGATCTGGTGTCGGAAAAGACAATGATTAAGGAAACTATCGACAGAATAAAAGAAATCATTCCAGTAGAAAAAATATTCATTTCTACAAATATTAAATATTTTGATATAATAAAAAAAGAATTGCCTGAAATTGCTGACAGAAATATAATTTTTGAACCAATGGCACGAGATACAGCGGCTTGTATAGGATATGCAGCCTGCATTATTAGGAAAATTTATAAAAATAGCATTATGGCAGTTTTACCATCAGATCATTTAATAAAAAAAGAAAAGGAATTTTTGGAAAGCCTGAAATTTGCATTTTGTGAGGCTGAAAAGAATAAGATTGTTACGCTTGGGGTTAAGCCGACTTATGCTGAAACTGGATATGGATATATTGAGTATATTGATAGGAAAAATAAAAAAAATGATTGTGAAAAGAATGGAATTAAAGAAAAATTTGAATCGTATAAAGTGAAAAAATTTAGAGAAAAGCCAAATAAGGAATTAGCTGAAAAATATATTGAGCAGGGGAATTATCTTTGGAACAGCGGAATGTTCGTATGGAAAACGGAATTTATTTTAAACGAAATAAAAAAACACATGGAAACACATAAAGTGATTTTGGAAAATATTGAAAAAATGCTTGAAAATGTGGATTTAGATCAAGTTTTTGGAGAAAAATTGAGTAATTTTGTAAAAGATGAGTTTGAAAAATTTGAAAAAATCTCGATAGATTTTGGAGTGATGGAGCATACTAAATCTGTGAGTGTAATTCCTGTTGATATTGACTGGAATGATGTTGGGAATTTTAAGTCACTTGAAGATATTTTTCCAAAGGATAAAGACAGTAACGTTGTGCGGTCTGATTATTTTGAGCAGATTGAATCTGAAGGAAATATTGTGATTAATAAGGAAAATGAAAAAATTATTGCTACAATTGGGCTTGAAAATATTGTTATTGTAAATACAAAGGATGCTTTGCTTGTCTGTCATAAGGATAAAAGTCAGGAAGTAAAGAAAATATTAAATAAAATTGAATTAAATAAAGTAAAAAAATAAAATTTTTTGTTGTTTATATTGATATATTCAAAAAAAGGAGAAAAATAAAAAATGGAAATAGATATTATAAAAGAAGCTAAAAATGTATTTGATATTGAAATAATAGAACTTGAAAAATTGAAAAATAAATTGGGAGATGCTTTTCAAAAATTGGTTCTAATGATTTTAGAACTTAAAAATAATAACAAAGTTATCATTACTGGAATCGGAAAATCTGGAATAATTGGGAAAAAAATTTCAGCAACGCTTGCTTCGACTGGAACAACCGCTGTATTTATAAATGCAGCAGAAGCACTTCACGGTGATTTGGGAATGGTTAGCAATGGAGATGTGGTAATTGCCATCTCGAATAGTGGAAATTCTGACGAAGTATTGAGTATTTTAGCACCAATAAGAAAAATTGGCGGGAAAATCGTTGCATTTACTGGAAATCCCAATTCTACATTGGGGAAATATGCACAACTTACAGTTAATGTTGGAGTTGAAAAGGAAGCGTGTCCGCTGGGGCAAGCTCCAATGAGTTCGACTACGGCGACACTTGTAACAGGAGATGCCCTTGCCGCTTGTCTTATGAAGCTGAAAAACTTTACTGAAAATGATTTTGCAAAATATCATCCAGGTGGAAGCCTTGGAAAACGTTTATTGCTGCATGTTTCTGATCTAATGCATATTGGAGATGAATTACCAGTTGTAAGGAAGGATGAAAAAATTGAAAATGTGCTAATGGTTCTTACTAAGAAAAAATTGGGAGCTGTGTGTATTTCAGATACAGGTCTTGAAAATGGGAAATTGCTTGGAATTATAACGGAAGGGGATATTCGGCGTGCATTGGAGCATAAGGATAAATTTTTTGATTATGTTGCTTCTGATATTATGATTTCTACACCAGTAACGATTGAAAAGGATGCGATGGCTCTTGATGCGCTTCATCTGATGGAAAATAGAAAAAGTCAGATTAATGTACTGCCAGTTGTGGAAAATGGGAATGTCACAGGGCTTATAAGAATTCACGATTTAATAGGATTAAGATAAGAAGGGGAATTATTGAATGGATAATAAAAATTTATTAAAGGGAACAATGGTTTATTCTCTTATGAATTTAGTTACAAAAATGGGTTCGTTTGTATTTTTACCAATAATAACAAGATTGCTTACACAGGAGGAATTTGGGATTGTAGGAACATTAGCTCCGATTACTTCACTATTTACAGTGATTTTGGGATTAGGGCTGTATAATGCTCAGATGAAAAAATATGTGGATTTGAAGGAAAGTGAAGATGAATTTGGAAGCTATATGTTTTCTTCAACTTTGATAATAGTTGTTTTTAATATTTTGACGTATATTTTTTTATTTACGCCAGTGGCTCAAAGGCTGTTTTCATACATTGTAGATTTAAGTAAAGTAAGTTACTATCCCTTGATAATTGTCAGTATTTTAATTGCCACAGCAAATGCTTTTAATAATCTTTCAACTACTTTGTTCAGAATGAAGAGAATGTATATGAAAGTGGCAATAGGAAGTGTTATAAGTCTTTTTACTACTTATATTCTGGCAATTTATTTTATAAAGTATTTAAAATGGGGAGTTTTTGGGAATCAGTTTGCAAATTTAATTGCATTGCTTATAGTATTCTTATTTTATTTTAAAGATTATTTTGGGAAATTTAGATTTAAGCTGAATTTTGATTATGTGAAATATTCGCTGCGAAATGGATTACCACTTATTTTTATTGAACTTACAGACCAAGTTGTAAATTTAAGTGACAGGCTTGTTTTGGCAAAATTTGTTTCTCTTGCGGTAGTTGGGGGATATACACTTGCTTTTACTGGTGGAAGAGTTTTATCAGTTGTTACGGGATCTTTTGTGAATAGCTGGACACCAGAGTTTTATGAGGCAATGAAGGAAGATAGAACAAACCCGACGATAACAAGAAGCGTAGAAAATTTTATCGCAATTATTTCTTTTGCATGTGTAATTGCACAGCTATTTGCTCCAGAGGGGATAAAATTAATATTTCCAAAAAGTTATTATCCTGCAATTAATTATATGTCATTAATTTTAGCTGGAATTGTAATTCAGGCGTTATTTTGTCTTGATTATTTTTTCCATTTTCACGAAGACAGCATATACATTTTTTATTTTACAATGTTTGCAATGATATTTAATTTGGTTGGAAATATAATATTTATACCAAAATTTCCTCAAATTGGCCCAATCATTGCAGCATGGACAACATTGCTTGCCTTTTTGTTCAGAGCAATAATGGAAATGCTGATTATAAGAAAGAAATACAAAATTTCATTTAATTATAAAAAATTATTTTTTTATTTTATAATTATTGTAAATCCTATTATATTTTATTTGTCAAATGATCAGCTTTCAATAGTAAAATTTGGATTTAAAATAGTATATTTGGCAATAGTTACAAAATTTCTTGTAAATAAGGAAGTATATAATAAAATTGCGAATCTTGTGAATGGCATAAGAAGAAAAATTATGAAACGATAAATTTTAAATTTTTGGAAAATAAGGGGAATTAGAAAATGAAATTTACAGTTTTTACACCGACTTTTAATCGCAAGGAACTACTTAAAAAATTGTATAAATCGCTTCAAAAGCAGAGTTATAAAGATTTTGAATGGCTTATTGTAGATGATGGTTCTACTGATGGGACTAAAGAAAAAGTAAAAGAATTTTTGTGTGAAAAGAAGTTGGATATAAAATATTATTTTAAGGAAAATGGCGGTAAGCAGCGAGCTTATAACTTTGCTACAGAAAAAGCAAATGGGGAACTTTTTATATGCCTTGATTCAGATGATGAATATGTGGAGAATGGACTTGAAACTATTTTAAAATATTGGAAAAAGTATGAGAAAAATACTGATATTGCTGGAATGGGATATTTGTCAACTTATCCAAATGGAGAAGTTATCGGCTCTAGTTTTCCAGAAAAGGAAATGATCTCTACACAATTTAAAATCTATAATAAATATAGGGTTAAAGGCGATAAGGGGCTTATGTTCAGAACTGAAATTATAAAAAAATACAAATTTCCAGTTTTTGAAGATGAGAAGTTTATTACAGAAGCTGTTGTTTATAATAGAATTTGTGAAAAATATAAGATGGTTTACGTAAATGAGAAAATTGAAATAAAGGAATATCAGGAGGACGGATTAACTGCAAAATACAATAATTTATTGTTGCGAAATCCAAAAGGACAGGCACTTTATCATAATGAAATAAATTCTCAAAAGTTGACTCTTAAACAGAAAATTTTAAATAATGCCGTTTATTATAAATTTTGCAAAGTAGCAGGCTATAAATTTAGAAAAATATTTCAAGAAAGCAAAAGTAAATTGTTTTTAATATTGGCAATTCCAATTGGAGAATTTATGTGGAAAAAAGTTAAGTTGTAGAAAATAGGAGAAATAAAAATAAAAAATGGATAAAAAACTAGATGATAAAAAAGTCGTTGTTGGAATGAGCGGCGGGATAGACAGCTCTGTTGCCGCTCTTTTGTTAAAGCAGCAAGGATATGAAGTAATTGGAGTTACATTAAAGCATTTGTCTGATGAGCTTTCGGAAAATCCAGGAAAGACATGCTGTTCTTTGGATGATATAAATGATGCAAGATATACTTGTTACACTTTAGGAATCCCTCATTATGTCTTAAATGTTGTGGAGGAATTTAGAAGAGATGTGATGGAATATTTTGTGAAAATGTATAATGCAGGAAAAACTCCCTCGCCTTGTGTGATTTGCGATGAAAAGGTAAAAATAAAAAAACTCGTAGAATTTGCTGACAAAATGGGAATAAAGTACATTTCAACAGGGCATTATTCAAAAATCAGCCAAAATAATATGCTTTTGTGGGATAAAAATAACAGAAAAGACCAGACTTATATGCTTTATCGACTAGATAAGCAAGTAGTGGAGCGGTTTTTATTTCCGCTTTCAGAATACAAAAAGTTAGAAGTTCGAGAAATTGCTAGACAAAATGGAATTCATACACACAATAAGCCAGATAGCCAAGGAATCTGTTTTGCTCCAAACGGGTATATCCCATTTTTGAAAAAAGTGCTTGGAAATGATGTAAAAAAGGGGAATTTTGTGGATAAAAACGGGAAAATCATTGGAGAGCATATAGGTTACCAGTTTTATACGGTTGGACAACGGCGTGGACTGGGTCTTAATTTGGGAAAGCCATTTTTTGTGCTGAAACTTCGACCTGAAACGAATGAAGTTGTTGTGGGTGATTTTGAAGAATTGCTGGTAAAGGAAATTGAAGTGATAAATTATAAATTTCATTGTGGTTTGGAAAATATAATTGGAGTAAAATTAATTGCACGTCCAAGATTTTCTTCAAAAGGTCTAACTGGAAAATTAAAGATTTTAGAAGATGAAAAAAATAAATTAATTTTTGAATTTGATGAAAAGACTCATGAAAATTCTGAAGGGCAGCATATTGTATTTTATTTGGAAAATGAGATTATTGGTGGAGGAGAAATAAAAAATATTTGACAAAAGTCTAAAAATATGATAAACTTATGAAAGTTAAATGGCGACATGGTCGAGTGGCTTAGGCAGAGGTCTGCAAAACCTTGTACACCAGTTCGAATCTGGTTGTCGCCTCCATTAATAAATATTGATAATAATTAATAAAATTGATTCTTTTAGCTATATTTTTAGTTCATGCATAAAAAAATCAAGTTCCCAGTATAGATTTATTGGGAACTTTTTATTTTTTTGGTTAATAATTTTTATAAAATATTGTGTTAACCAATACTATTTCTTATTTAAACAGTGAACTGATTATGAATTTCTCTGGAAGGGATCAAGATCCCTTGTCAGAAAATAATATAAAATATAATTTCTATTTTTTAAATGAGATCTAGTATAATCTTTATCTCTTTCTTTTTTCAATAACTTTTTGTGCCAACTCTCCTGTTAATTCTTCATATTTCACAAGTTTCATTTCAAAATATCCACGACCTTGCGTAATTGCCTTCAATTCATTAGCATATTTAAAAGTTTCAGACATTGGAGCTTCAGCGGTAATTTTTTGTTTTGTTCCTTTATGGGCTTCCATCCCTAAAACACGTCCTCGCTTTTTATTAATATCTCCCATTATATCCCCAATATATTCTTCTGGAACGATAATTGTAAGTTCCATAATTGGCTCAAGCAATATCGGTTTTGCTTCAAGCATCCCTTTTTTAAAAGCCAAATTTGCCGCAATTTTGAAGGCTAATTCAGAAGAATCTACATCATGATAAGAGCCATCGTATAGGATAGCTTTTACATTAGTTACTGGATATCCTGCAAGAACTCCTTCTTTTAACGATTCTCTCAATCCTTTCTCAACCGCTGGAATATATGATTTTGGAACACTTCCACCTGTAATTGTTTCTTCAAAGACAAAATCTTTATCTATATGTGAAAATTTGATCAAGACATCTCCATATTGTCCGTGTCCTCCAGATTGTTTCTTGTATTTTCCTTGAACATCTGAAGTTCCTTTAATTGTTTCCCTGTAAGGTACTTTCAATTCTACAGTTTTTATTGTTATTCCAAATTTTGCCTTTAATTTTTCTATAACCGTTGCACAATGGAGTTCTCCTTGTACTCCAAGAACTGTTTGACTTGTTTCAAGATTTCTATGCCAAGTAAATGATGGATCTTCTTCCAACAAACGATTCAATCCAGACGACATTTTTTCATCATCATTTTTATTCAGTGGCTCTATAGCTACAAATAATTGAGGTTTAGGGAACGTTATGTCCTTTAACGGTATTTCTTTTTCACTAGCCGAAAGTGTGTTAGAAGTTCTTGTGCTGTTAAATTTTGAGAATACAACAATATCTCCTGCAATTCCCTTTTGAACCTCATCCATCTTATTATTTACAAATGTATTAATTTTACCGATTTTTTCCTTTGCTTTTCTATTCAAATTAAAAACTTCACTATCTTGCTTAATTTCACCAGAATAAATTTTTGCATAAGAAATTTTTCCTAAAAAAGAATCAATTGTTGTTTTAAAAATTTGGCATACAAATTCATTTTTTTCAGGTTGTATTTTTTTATTATCATCAGGTGATGGCAAGAAATCTTTTACTACATCAAAAGTTGTATGAAGTCCAATATTTTTCAAAGTTGAACCACAAATAACAGGAATTACTGAACAATCAAGCACTCCCTGTCTAAGTCCACGGTGAATTTCAGCTGTAGTAAACTCAACTCCATTAAAATATTTATCCATTAATTCTTCATCAGTTTCCGCAACAGCCTCTAAAAGCATTTCACGCACAGAATTTATCTCATCATCCATATCAGTTGGCATATCCACCGTTTTGCACTCATTTTGATTTTTATCAAACTCTCTCGCAAACATATCCACTACATTGATGTGCCCTCTAAAGTTTTCCCCATTTCCCCAAGGCACATGAAACGGTGCAATCCGTTTTCCATATTTTTCCCTCAATTGTGAAAGAGTTTTTTCATAATCAGCTTTTTCGTTATCAATTTTATTTACAAAAATAACTCGTGGAATATTTCTGCTGTCAGTCAATTCCAAAGCCGTCTCAGTCCCAACTGTTAAATTCGTAGTTCCATCAACAATAATAATCGCTCCATCAACTGCTGCAAGTCCAGATTCAACTTCTCCAAAAAAATCACCGTATCCAGGAATATCCACAAAATTATACTTGCCCCCTTGATATTCCACCGCATGAAGACTTAAAGAGCTTGTAATTTTAGTATCGTTTTCATTTCCCGCAATCCGATTAGTAAGTCCTGCTGTAAATTCCAATCCTTCCACCATATTACTCTTTCCAGACCCACTATGTCCTAGAATTCCAATATTTCTAATGTTGCTGCTATCATATATTCTCATAACAGTTTCCTCCCTATATATTTCTATTTTTTTATTTATCTTTTTAAAATACTCTATATTAAATTTTAACTTGAAATTTGAAAAAATCAAGTTAATTTAAAAAATTATTAATATACAAAAAAAGAGTAAAACTATAATGTCCTACTCTTATTTACTAATTTTAAAAATTTTTTATTTCCAATTTATCTAACTGGATTCCAAGTATCTATAACTTTTGATAATTTATCTTGGTATTCTGGAAGTCCTTCTTGTGTTATAAGATAAATATTTCCATTATAATCAATGTAATTTACTGTATAAACTGTTCCATCAGGAAAATCTATTTTTATTCTTTTTCCTTTATAACCATTAAGACTAACATCTTTTATTTTAATATTTTCTTTTTTTATTCCAGAATTTAAATATTTTTCCTGAGTTACTAATACTGCTTCATTAGATGTTGCTTGTCCATTAGCCATAATTACATCTAAAGTTACTATATTAACTGGATCTATCGCTATTTGAACAGTATTTGGAGAACTGTTTGGATCTTTAAAATTAATCCAATTGCTTGGTTTTGTTACATATCCTACATTTCTATTTCCATATCTAGTTCCTGAAATTTGATTTTGAGAATTTGCTTTATTATTAGTTTTATTTGTTGTTTTCCCAAAGGATATTACATTTGCTAAAATTGTTAGTATTAAAATAAATAATGAAATTTTTTTCATGATATTTTCTCCTTCTCTAATATTTTAAAATTTCATTAACATAGTTCAAAGTTTGACAATGCTCTTTTTTATTTTTACTGCTCTATTATTTGTATAATAATACGTAAAAATATCGTACTTTATATTTCAAAATGAAGTTACATAAATCTAATTTCTAAAATAAAACTGCCTTAAAAAATTATTATCAACATTAATTTAAGACAGTTTCATTATTTAGTGCTCTATTTCCGCTTATAAAAGTTTACGGCTTCTTGCTAGATTTTATTAAATTGTTAAATTAGCAATTAACAACCTTTAGCAGTAGGATTTTTAGAACAATGATCTATTACTCTTAATATTTCACAGCTTGTAGTCATTGACATCAATCCTATTATTAATAAAATTATTTTTAGTTTTCTCATTTTTAAACCTGCCCTTCAAAAAATATTTTTGATTATCTAGCATAATCTATACAAGCTGTTCTTGATCCTAATTCACACATCAATGCGTCACTACAGCTACTTAATGCCATCATTGCTGATACAATAACTAAAATTTTTACTAATTTTTTCATGTCACTCTCTCCTTTTTATTATTTTTTAATCAAATGTATTAATACCTTAATTAAATATTATTGTTGCTAAATTTTACTGAAATTTAAACCCTCTCAACAATTTAGCGTATATCGAAAGGGTTCAAAAGATAAACAGTTCCCATGTTTATTAATAAAATTTATCAAATTAGAAACCAAAATTATAACCTATACCAAGACTAACTCTCTTATAGTTAAGGTTTCCGTCATACCACCAAGTATCAATTTTTGATTTATTTTCTTTATACATTAATTCAGCATTGAAGTTATTATATGAAACTCCTAATCCTGCTGCATAGTACATTCCGTCATTAAAATCATTTGTGTTAAATGAATAACCCATATCTGCTTTTAAATATGGCTTTACTGGAGATGAACCTGTATCAAAATTGTATTTAGCAGTTGCATATACAGGAATTGAGTCAAACCCTTCTACAGTGTTAGAATCTTTAAGTTTTTTATGTCCTTGGTATGCTATTCCTGCACCTACTTCTATTCCTGAAGTCATTGTATATCTATATTCTGCACCTACTTCAAATGCTCCATTTTTGACTTTATCTGATCCAGAAAAATCATCGATGTCATATTTTCCACCAAAATCATAACCTGCTTTTACTTCAATATTATTTTGTGCTGCAAATGAAGCTAATCCTAAAACTAAAAACAATCCCATTGCCAGTTTTTTCATAATTTCACACCTTTCTTTGTTTAATCTATGTTTAATTAAATTGTTAAATAGTTTAAAATTCTTATTTTATGTTATATTTTTAAAAATAAAAATGCTCTTTCTAAAGTATTTAAAAATTAATATTAAACAATTTGTAACTTATTATATCTTATATTTCCATTATTAAAATTTGTAAATAATTTTATAAAATTAGTTTTTATTTTGTTAATTTTTTTAAATGATAATTTGAAAAAAACAGTAAAATAGTGTTTCATTTATTTTTATTTTTATGTGAGAATTTCCTATTTTTACTAATAAAATTTAATATTAAATATAAAATTTTGTTATTTTTCAAAATATTATGACAAATATAAAAAAATATAGTATAATATAATGAAATTTAATTTTTGTAATAAGTTTAAATTTCTTTTGAATCAAAATAATTTGAAATAAAAAATAAAACAATAAATATAGGAGGTTTATTTGCATGGAAAACATTGAGTTTGACAATTTTGATAATATTGACAATAATAATTCTGAACGACTTTATCAAATGGGAAAAAACTATTATGATAATGGTTCTGATACATTAGCGGAAAAATATTTGAAAGAAGCTGCAAAAGGTGGACATAGGAATGCAGTTTTTATACTTGCTGATATCTATTTGAAATATAATAAATTAAATTTGGCAGAAAAATATTTAAAAAAGATTGCTGATGGTGGGGATTTTCAGCTTCAAAATAAACTTGGAACAGTTTATAAGAAAAAAGCTAATTTTGAACTAGCAGAATATTACTTTAAACAAGCTATAAATAACGGTAATCAAAAAGCTCGATATAATCTTGGAAACTTATATTACCAATATAATAAAAAAAGTCTTGCGATGGAATATTTAAAACCTGCAGCAGATGAAAGAGACCAAGAAGCTCAAGTGCTGCTTTCCAAACTTTATTACGATAATGGACAAATTGAGCTAGCTGAAGAATATCTGCACAAAGCTAAAGATAATGGAGAAGCCTATTATCTCCTCGGTAAATTATATGGTGAAAAACAAGACATTGAAACTGCTGAAAGACACTTAAAAACAGCGGCAGATATCTATGATAATAAAAAAGCTCAAGAAGTACTTTATAAACTTTATGCAGACAAAGACAATCAAACACTTACAAAGCACTATTTGACATTACTTGCAGATGAAGATCATTTGGAATCATTTGTACTACTTGGAAACATATTTGCTAATGAAAAAAATTATAATCTTGCTTATACAAATTATAATCATTTTTTTGAAGGAAGAAAACGTGCAAATGTAAAAGTTGATATGAAAAAAATTGATGATGAAAAACTTAAATTTAATTTTGGGAAATGCTGTATAAAATTAGGTAAATTTGAGGATGCTGAAGAGAATCTAAAAGACAATATTTATCTAAAAGTTTCGGATAATGTCATCGAAGTTGCAAAACTTTATGAAGAAGCTGACCAGTTAAAGACAGCTATTCAATACTATAAATTAGCTTTACATGTATAATTTTGTTAAAGTCTTAATTTAAAAAAAGAAAATTGTATTTGTTATCTGAAAACAAATATTCTGGAACAGGGAGTCAGTATTCTCTTGTCCAAAAAATAGAGTTGTCAAACAAATCTATTAATAAATTTTATAAATTAGACCTGTTCGATAACTATACAAACTTAGAATTTAATAAAATAAATATCTTGAAGCAAGGGTTCTTGACCCCTTGTATAGATAAAAAACTTAGGTTATCGAACATATCTATTACATAATACAGAATACAGGCAATTGTAAAAGCAATAAAGATTGAATAATAGCAGTATTTATAATAACAAAGGGTCAAGCTCCTTTTATCAGAGAGTGGAGAAAATAAGAAAATTAAACATTAGGAGATACAGGTGTTTATCCCAATTTTTAAACTTTTACAAATGACTATAATAAAAATAATTTAGGAGGAAAAATGCCAACCACAAAAACAAAAATAGGTAATTTTGAATTTGAAAACTGCTTTATGAATGCGGCAGGAGTTTTCTGCTATGATAGAAATGAATTGGAACAAGTGATAAATTCAGAGGCAGGAACATTTGTTACAAAGACTGCTACATTACAGTCACGTTCAGGAAATCCTGAACCTAGATACCACGACACAGCTTTAGGAAGCATAAATTCAATGGGACTTCCAAACTTGGGATTTGATTACTATTTGGATTATTTATTGGAATTGCAGAAAACACATCCTGACAGAACTTTCTTTTTCTCGCTTGTAGGAATGTCAACGGAAGACACTCACGCATTACTGAAAAAAGTTCAGGAAAGTGATTTTAGCGGAATAACAGAACTTAACCTGTCTTGTCCAAATGTGCCGGGAAAACCACAAATTGCGTACGATCTGGAAACTACTGAAAAATTATTAACAGATATTTTTTCATATTTCAAAAAGCCACTTGGAGTAAAGTTGCCTCCATATTTTGATATCGTCCACTTCGATCAAGCGGCGGCGGTATTCAATAAATTTCCATTGACATTTATAAACTGTATAAACAGCATTGGAAATGGACTTGTAATTGAAGATGAAAGCGTTGTAATAAAACCTAAAAATGGATTTGGCGGAATTGGTGGAGAATATATAAAACCAACTGCTCTTGCTAATGTTCACGCATTTTATAAAAGATTGAACCCATCTATTAAAATTATCGGAACAGGCGGAGTTCTTACAGGGCAAGATGCTTTTGAACATATTTTGTGCGGAGCAAGCATGGTTCAGATTGGTACAACTTTGCACAAGGAAGGTCCTGCCGCTTTTGAAAGAATTACTAATGAATTAAAAGCTATTATGGATAAAAAAGGATATAAAACTATTGAAGATTTCAGAGGGAAATTGAAATATTTATAATTTTTTTACAAAAATGAAACAAGGTGATAAAAATGGATAAAATAAGTCTACTTCAGAAAATAGTTGATGAAAGTAAAAGGATTGTCTTTTTCGGAGGTGCTGGTGTTTCTACAGAATCTGGCATTCCTGATTTTAGAAGTGCAAACGGAGTCTATAACTTAAAACTTGATAGGAATTTTTCTCCAGAAGAGCTTGTTTCCCACACAATGTATGAAAAATATCCAGAAGAATTTTATGATTTTTATAAAAAGCATCTTGTTTATCCCAATGCAAAACCGAATTTTGCTCATAAATATTTAGCAAGACTGGAACAAGATGGAAAATTGACGGCTGTTATTACTCAAAATATCGACTGTCTACATGAAATGGCTGGAAGCAAAAATGTCTTGAAGCTGCACGGAACTGTTGACAGCAATACTTGTGTTACTTGCGGTAAAAAATACAATATGGAAGAATTTTTGAAAATCTGTGAAAAAGAAAATATTCCACATTGCCCAGAATGTGATGGAATTATAAAGCCAGATGTTACTTTGTATGAGGAAATACCTGATCAGGGGACTTTTACAAAGGCAATAAACGAAATATCCAAAGCCGATACACTAATTATAGGAGGAACTTCCCTTATCGTGTATCCAGCTGCTTCTCTTATACACTATTTTCAAGGAAAAAATCTTGTTTTAATAAATAAGTCTAAGACCGAACAAGACAATTTTGCAAATTTGTCTATACATGAGAGTATAGGAGAAGTTTTTAAAAAATTAAAATAATTAGAATTGAGATAAAAAATAAATAAAGAGGTGAAAATGGTAAAAGTATTATTTGTCTGTCTAGGAAATATATGCCGTTCCCCGATGGCAGAGGCAGTCTTTCGAGATATGGTAAAAAAAGAAGGGCTATCTGACAAAATTATTATTGACTCAGCTGCAACAAGTTCTTGGGAACATGGAAATCCAGTCCATCACGGTACTAAAGCTAGGCTTGCCAAAGAAGGAATCAGCGTAAAGGGAATGTATTCAAGAATTTTAAATAATGATGACTTGGATGCTGATTATATTATTGGAATGGATGAAAGCAATATAGAAAATATAAAACTTTTCGCAGATGGCAAAAATAAAGGTGAAATAAAAATGCTGCTCGAATATGCAGGAGAAAAACGGGAAATAAAAGATCCATGGTTTACTGGAGATTTTGATACAACTTATAATGATGTTGTAAAAGGTTGTACTGCATTATTAAAATTTATAAAAAAAAAGAGTTAAATATTTAAATTTATAAAAAAACTTTTGAGATATTAATTTTCTTAAAAGTTTTTTATATTGTTGACTTTTTCTTATAAATAAAAAAATACCCTAATCAGATAGAGCATTCTTTTTACCTTTTTAATTTAATATGGATAATATATATTAATAATGAGAATTTTTCATTTCTTCAACTATATTAATTATTTTTTTATAAATTTATGATAAATCCAATCAACTATAATAGCAATCGCATTATCTCCAGAAACATTAGCTGCTGTTCCAAAGCTGTCCTGTGTTATGTAAAGTGCAATTAAAAGAGAGGCCATTGGGCTGCTTGAGGCAATTCCAACCATTCCTAAAAATGGAAGTGCAGACATTATTGCTCCTCCAGGTGCTCCAGGTGCGGCTACCATTGCCACTCCAAGAACCATTATAAATGGAAAAATTGTTGAC
This sequence comes from Leptotrichia shahii, assembly GCF_008327825.1. Taxonomy (NCBI): domain Bacteria; kingdom Fusobacteriati; phylum Fusobacteriota; class Fusobacteriia; order Fusobacteriales; family Leptotrichiaceae; genus Leptotrichia; species Leptotrichia shahii. Next base: position 420,103 of record NZ_AP019827.1, read on the forward strand.
ATTCCATAGGACATATCGTGCATCATAAGCACAGTAACAACACAGCTTGTAATTGTAATAATGCTTCCAGCCAAGTGAATTGTGGCACATAAAGGAACTACAAATTCACGAATTTCAGGCGATGTTCCATTTTTTTTGGAACATTCAATATTTATTGGGATTGTGGCAGCTGAAGACTGTGTACCAAGAGCTGTAAAATATCCAGGAATCTGATTTTTCATACAGACAAATGGATTTTTTCCTGAAAGTCCGCCAGCAAATATAAATAAACCTGCAGTATATAAGATATGTAAAATTATTACACAAATAAATACTTTTAAAAATATTGAAAGTGTTGCAAAAATTTGTCCGCTGTAAGTCATATTCATAAAGGTTCCAAAAATATAAATTGGAAGCAGCGGAATAATTGAGGTACTTAACAATTTTGTAATTATTTTTGAAAATTCCCGAAAAAGATTGTAAGTCGTTTGACCTTCTCCCTTGTTTCTAAGCCAGCTTATCGAAAGTCCCATTATAAAGGCAAAAATAATCGCTGAGGTTACATCGAACATTGGTGTAACTGGAATGTCAAAATAAGCTGTCAAAAGATTCTTTTCAGGATGTTCTACCGTCACAAATGAAGCAAAATTAAGAATTTTTGGAAAAATAGTAATTGCCATAAAATATGAAAGCGTCCCTGCAATAATTGTAGAAATGTAAGCTATCAAAGTTGTAATCCCGAGTAATTTTCCAGCTCCATGCCGTAAATCTGAAATCCCAGTTACAACAAATCCAATAATCATAAATGGAATAATAAATGACAAATATTTACTAAACAGCGATGAAAACGTAACAAAAATCCTTATAACTGGACTTGGTAAAACTAATCCTAGCAAAATACCAAGAACAATCGAAATAATCAAACGTGGCACAAGCCCTATTTTTTTCATAAAATATTTTCTCTCCTTATAAAATTTTTACATTGGCCATTTGTAAAAACATAAAAATTCCAATAAATACAGCATTTTTAAATTTTTTAGCTTTATTATTTCCTTCTGCTCTTTGACAAGGAGTCTTGCCTCCATGTAGTCTTAAATATTCCTGTTATTCAATTTTTATCGCTTTTATTTTTACAATTGCCTAAAATTTTTTCATAACAAAACTAATCCCGCAACCCAACCTCAACATTATCAATTAACATACGGTAATAACTATTACAATAATTCGTACAGATGTAACAATACTGGGATTAACTATAACTTTTGCAACTTCCCCGCATTACTCACATTGTGAGATATTTTTCCCCTAATATCCAAAGGTTTATGTTCACCTTAATAATGTTTACTCCTAAAATTTTTAGTTTTAAATTATATTTTTACTCTCCAATTAAATCAATAGTCCAGTTTGCCTGCTGTAATTTTGTATCAGTTTCACGAATTTCCTTAGAAAGTTTATCCAGATTTTTTTGCTGTTCAGGTATATTAACTGTACTAAAAATTTTTATTTCCGTTGCAGAATATAAATTTACCTTTTGACTTGCAATTTCAATAAATTCACGTAAAATTCCCGCCTTTTGTGAAAGCATGTCTTTTTTAGCAATTAACTCTACTAATGAAATTCCATCAATTTTTGAAAGAGTATTTGTTCTATTTATCTTTATTACTAATTCTGTTAATTGAGAAATCAAGGCAGTTAATTCAGTTAATAAAAATTCAGGATCTTCGGCAGGTTCTTCATTTTCCTGAACTTTGGCATTATTATTAAGCCTTACCTTTAATTGTGCAATTCTTTTTTGAATATCAGCACGTAAAATAAGAGCCTCAGCGATTTTCATTTTATTTATCCTCCTGTCTTTTGGTTTTATATATTTAAAGTATAATAGAAAAAACAGAAAATGTAAAGAATATTTTTCTATAGAATAATTGCATATTGAAATTTTTTTGTAATAACAAATAATCTTCACACCTTTTTAAAAAAATGAAAAAATTTTTAAAAAAAGTGTTGACAAAATTAAAAAAATGTAATATTATATATTTGTGATTAGCACTAAATGCTAGAGAGTGCTAACAAGAAAAAAGGAAGGTGCCAAGATGAATGATAGGGAGCAATTAATTTTAAAGGCTATTATCAAGCATTATCTGGAATTTGGTGAGAGTGTAGGATCACGGACACTTGAGAAAAAATACAATATTGGAGTGTCTTCAGCCACTATTCGAAATACAATGGCAGATTTGGAAGATAAGGGTCTAATTGTAAAAACACATACATCTTCTGGACGTATTCCGACAAGTGAAGGATATAAGCTGTATGTCGATGAGCTTTTGAAAATTAGAGATATTTCCCAAGAGGAAAAGGCGAAAGTCATGCAGGCGTACAATAAGCGGATGAATCAAATTGATGTGATATTTGAAGAAACATCCAGGTTATTGTCAAAGATTAGTCAATATGCTGGTGTTGTTTTGGAGCCAGCATTTACGCAGGAAGGTGTAAGAAAGGTAAAGCTGGTGCATATTAATGACACGACCGTACTTGCTGTGGTTATAATGAATTCTTCTCTTACAAAAAATTTGAATATTTTTTTGGAAAATCCTGTAACTGAAAATGAAGTTGAGAAAATAAACGATTTTTTAAATGAAAAAATTACAAATAGTCAGTATTTTACGTTATCTGATTTAAAAGATTTTTTTACAAATACAAATCTATTTTCACAAAGCGATTTCCAAGGCAATGGGATTTCAGATGAAGGAAAATTATTTTTTGAAGGCGGAACGAATCTTATTGAAAACAATACATCTGATATAATGAACATTATAAATCGTGTAAAACTGTTTAACAATCCGAATGATTTGCGAAATGTATTTTCACAGTTTTTGCAAATGGAGGAATTTCAAGATGGAGAAGTGAATGTAATTTTTGGAGAAGATTTGAAAATTGCAGGGCTTGAGGATTTCTCATTCGTATTTTCGGTTTATACGCTTAATAATGCGAAGGGAATTATCGGTGTGATTGGACCAAAGCGGATGGAATATTCAAAGACGGTTGGACTCGTTGAGTATGTGGCAGAGGAAGTAAATCAGTTGTTAAATCAAAAAATAAATAAGAAGGAGAGTGGGGTTTTTAAATGTCTGAGAAAGATTTAGAAAAAGAAGAAAAAGTCGAAGAATCAAAGGAAGCGGTAGATAAGGAAGATAAAACTGATGATTCTGAAAAGGAAATTAAAGAAGAAACACCTGAAGAAGTAATTGCAAAACTTGAGAAGGACTTGGAAGAATGGAAAAGTTCTTATACAAGAAAGTTAGCTGAGTTTCAAAACTTTACAAAAAGAAAAGAAAATGAAGTTGCTGAAATGAAAAAATATGCTTCCGAAGGAATTATCACAAAATTATTAGATAACATTGATAATTTAGAAAGAGCTGAACAGGCCTCTGCTGAAACTAAAAACTTTGATGCACTGGTTGAAGGAGTTAATATGATTTTGAGAAATTTGAAAAATCTTTTGACTGAAGAAGGTGTTGAAGAATTGGAAGCAGCAGAAGGTGTGAAATTTAATCCTTATGAACATCAAGCGATGATGACTGAAAATGTGGAAAATTTAGACAATGATGTTATTGTGAAAGTGTTCCAAAAAGGATATAAATTGAAAGGGAAAGTTATAAGACCAGCGATGGTAACAGTTAATAAAAAGTAATTTTGTAAAAGTTATAATTTGAAAATTCAAAGAATAAATTTTAAAATAAGACTTTTATAAAAAAATTAAATAAATTTAAATAAATTTAAATAAATTGAAAATTAAGGAGAATGATATATATGAGTAAAATAATAGGAATAGATTTAGGAACAACAAACAGCTGCGTGGCAGTTATGGAAGGTGGAAACTTTGCGATAATACCAAATAGTGATGGAGGAAGAACAACACCTTCAGTAGTAAATATTAAAGATAATGGAGAAATTATAGTTGGGGAAATTGCTAAAAGACAAGCAATTACAAATCCTGATTCAACAGTAATTTCAATTAAAACACAAATGGGATCAGATTATAAAGTAAATATTCATGGAAAAGATTATACACCACAAGAAATTTCAGCAATGATTTTGAAAAAATTGAAAAAAGATGCTGAAAGCTATTTAGGAGAAACTGTAACAGAAGCAGTAATTACTGTACCAGCTTACTTTACTGATGCTCAAAGACAAGCAACTAAAGATGCAGGAGAAATTGCAGGACTGAAAGTCCAAAGAATTATTAATGAACCAACAGCAGCGGCATTATCTTATGGATTAGATAAGAAAAAAGAAGAAAAAGTATTAGTATTTGACTTAGGTGGAGGTACATTTGACGTATCAGTATTGGAAATTGGAGATGGAGTAGTAGAAGTTATTTCAACTTCAGGAAACAACCACTTAGGTGGAGATAACTTTGACCAAAAAATTATTGACTGGTTAGCTGATGAATTTAAAAAAGAAACTGGAATTGATTTAAGAAATGATAAAATGGCAATTCAAAGATTGAAAGATGCAGCAGAAGATGCTAAGAAAAAATTATCAACAACATTAGAAACACAAATTTCATTGCCATTCATTACAATGGACGCAACTGGACCAAAACATTTGGAAAAGAAATTAACTAGGGCGGCATTTGATGAATTGACAAAAGATTTAGTTGAAGCAACTAAAGGACCTGTTAAACAAGCATTAGAAGATGCAGATTTAGATCCAAGTGGAATTGATGAAATCTTGTTAGTTGGTGGATCAACAAGAATCCCAGCAGTTCAAGAATGGGTTAAATCATTCTTTGGAAAAGAACCTAATAAATCAATTAACCCTGATGAAGTTGTAGCAGCAGGAGCAGCTATTCAAGGTGGAGTATTAATGGGAGATGTTAAAGACGTATTGTTATTAGATGTAACTCCATTGTCATTAGGAATTGAAACAATGGGAGGAGTATTTACTAAGATTATTGATAGAAATACTACAGTTCCTGTTAAAAAATCACAAGTATTTTCAACAGCGGCTGATAATCAACCAGCAGTATCAATCGTTGTATTGCAAGGGGAAAGAGCTAGAGCGGCTGACAACCATAAATTAGGAGAATTTAACTTGAATGACATTCCGCCTGCACCAAGAGGAGTACCTCAAATCGAAGTAACATTTGATATTGATGCAAATGGTATCGTGCATGTATCAGCTAAGGATTTAGGAACTGGTAAAGAAAATACAGTAACAATTTCTGGTTCATCTAATTTGTCTAAAGAAGACATCGAAAAAATGAAAAAAGACGCTGAAGCAAATGAAGCTGAAGATGCTAAGTTTAAAGAATTAGTAGAAGCTAGAAACCAAGCTGACCAATTAGTAATTGCAACTGAAAAAACTATAAAAGAAAATGAATCTAAATTGCAAGGAACTGAAAAAGAAGACATCGAAAAAGCAATCGAAGAATTGAAGAAAGTAAAAGATGGAGACGACATCGAAGCAATCAGAAAAGGAATCGAAGAATTGTCGAAAGTATCTCAAGGATTTGCAACTAGAATGTACCAAGAAGCAGCAGCTCAACAAGGAGCACAAGGTGGAGAAGCGGCTGGAGATAATAATAATTCTAGCGCTGACAATGTGGAAGATGCGGAAGTTGTGGATTAATTTAAGAAGTAGAAATTTAAAGTGAAAGATAGGATTGAGAAGGGGAATTAGTTCTCCTTCTTTTGTAAAAAATAATTGATTTTTTCATAAAAAAAAGTATATACTATGTATATACTTAATAGAAAGAGAGATTATTATGGCAGAGGTTTTAAAAATACAAAAATGGGGAAACAGTCAGGGAATAAGACTTCCTAAAAAAATATTGGAAATACTTGATTTAAAAGTAAATGATACTATTTTGATAGAAGAGGGAGATAATTGCCTTAAATTAAAAAAAATAAAAAAAGAAAAAAGAAAGACAATAAAGGAATTGTTTGCAAATTATAATGAGGATTATGAAAAACAGGAAATAGATTGGGGAGAACCAGTAGGTAAAGAGGTATGGTAAAACAAGGGGATATAATAAAGATAAATTTTAATCCGCAGATGGGACATGAACAAGCTGGATATCGTCCTGCGGTTATAGTAAGTAATGGTACTTTCAATAGGGTAACAAATTTAGTTTTAGTTTGTCCAATTACAGATTCAATAGACAAATTTCCGCTTCATATAAAATTAGACAATCGGACTGCTACGATGGGCATAATTTTATGTGAACACCTTAAATCTTTGGATATTAATAAAAGAAGTTATAAAATTATTGAAAAATTACCAGAGGATATTTTAGAAAAAGTCGTAGACATTATTTTTTCAGAAATAGAAATTGAATAAAAAAATAAATTTGAAATTGAGATAATAAAATTAAAAAATAAAAATAAATAAAAATTTTAAGAAAAGGATGTGTTAAAGATGGAAAGTACAGTAAGAACTTTAAAATGTGGAAGTGTTGAAATCGCAGTTGCTGATAGAGGGGCTGAATTGAGAAGTTACAAGGTAGATGGAGAAGAATTTATGTGGGATAGAAATCCTGAAATCTGGGCTGCCAGCTCACCTGTGTTGTTTCCGTTTGTAGGTAGCATAAAAAATGGAGTATACAATTATAAAGGGAAAGACTATGAAATCACTACACGACATGGATTTGCAAGAACAGAAGATTTTGATTTTGTTGAAAAAACTGAAAATTCTTTGAAATTTAGATTTTCTTCAAATAGTGAAACTTTAAAAAAATATCCGTTTGAATTTGATTTGTTTTTAACTTATACAGTTAATGACGGTATCTTGGAAATTGGATATGATGTTGTAAATAAAAATAATTCTGAGATGTATTTTTCACTAGGAACACATCCTGCATTTGCACTTAATGTGAACGATGGTCTAAAATTAGATGACTATTACTTGGAATTTGAAAAAAATGAAACTTCGCAAAAATATAAACTTACTAATAATGGGCTAGTTTTTGATGAAAAAGTTGATTATTTGAATAATACTAACAAGATTCAAATTACTGAAAATGTATTTGATGATGATGCAATAGTATTTGAAGGTTTAAAATCAGAAAAAGTTACAATAAAAAATAATAAAAATTCTAAAGAATTAAGCGTTGAATATAAAGGATTCCCGTATATTGCATTTTGGAGTAAGCCAAAAGCTCCTTATGTGTGTATAGAACCTTGGTATGGAATTTCAGATTTTGAAAACTGTACAGGGAAATTGGAAGAAAAGACAGGGATTCTAAAATTGGAAAATGGTGAAAACTTTTTTGCAAAATTAGTTATTGAAGGGAAAAAATAGATAAAAATTCAAATTTTATGTTGGTTTTATCGGAAAATTAGGTTATAATATATTCAATTAGCTGGAAAACCAATTAATGGATAATTATAGTTTTTTGGACATCAGCTAGAAACCTAAAAAAAATTATAAGTTCCTGACAATTTAGAAGATATTTTTATGGAATTGTATAATAGAAGGAAGTGAAAATGTTAGATCTGCTAAAAAATGACTTAAAAAAATTTGCAATTTTTGTAGGTTCAGTATCGTTTGGAATGTTAAGTTATAACTTTAATTTTAATTTTTCGAATATAATGTATTTATTTGTATATTTTTTAATTGCATTAGTTATTTATTGTTTTGTTGGTAAAACACTAAAAGTAGGATTTGAAAATGCAATTGTAGAAACTTTGTTAATAGTTGCAATTTATATGCTCCCGCTAGATACGAGTTTTAAGTCATTTTTATACGGAGTATTTATGTATATTTCAATTAGTTCCGTTTTTAATAAAGTAAAGGAAGTTGGAAAAATTAAAGAACCTGTAATAGGAGGTTTATATTTATTAATTGCTCTTATGATAGGGCTTATACTTTATAGATATCCTGGTTCTATAATGTATTTTAAAGGTATGGAAAATATAAATAATGAAATGTTAGTATTATTCAGTTTAGTAAGCCTAATTGGAAGTATTTAATTTAATAATAGAAAAATTACAGTTTAAAAAAATTTTATTATAAAAAATAGGTAAAATAAAATTTGCAGAAGTGGAAAGGATATAAAGATAGAAAATGGCAAAAAAAGATTATTATGAAGTGCTTGGCGTACCCAAAAACGCTTCGGAACAGGATATTAAAAAAGCGTATAGGAGTATGGCGAAAAAATATCATCCAGATAGAAATAAGGATAATCCTGAAGCTGAAGCCAAATTTAAGGAAGTACAAGAAGCAAATGAAGTGTTAAGCGATCCACAAAAAAGGGCAGCTTATGATCAATATGGACATGCGGCATTTGAAAATGGCGGAGCTGGAGCAGGTGGCTTTGGAGGACAAGGTTTTGGCGGCTTTGGCGGTGCTGGTGGATTTGATTTTGAAGATTTAGGAGATATTTTTGGAAGTTTTGGAAGTTTTTTTGGTGGAAGAGGTCAACAAAGTCAAGGACCAAGAGTGCATAGAGGGGATGATTTGAGATACAATTTAACATTAACTCTTGAAGAAGTAGCTTTTGGTACAGAAAAGGAATTAAAATATAAAAGAAATGGACAATGTCACACTTGTCATGGAAGCGGTGCTGAACCTGGACACGGTACGAAAACGTGTGATAAATGCAATGGTTCAGGACATATAAAAGTGCAGCAAAGAACATTGTTTGGAATGGCGAGTGGGATACAGGAATGTGATAAGTGTCATGGAACTGGAAAAATACCTGAAAAAGAATGTCATACTTGTCACGGAATAGGCTTAGAAAGAGAAACATTTACAAAAAAAGTAAGATTTCCATCAGGTCTTCAAACTGGACAAAAATTAATAGTAAGAGATTGTGGAGATGCAGGGGCAAATGGTGGAATTTTCGGAGATTTAAGAGTTTATATAACTGTTGCAAGACATGATATTTTTGATAGGATAAGTGAATATGATATTCATTGTGAAATACCTCTAAAAATGACAACAGCCATTTTAGGTGGTGAAGTAGAAGTACCTACACTTAGTGGCAAGAAAAAAATAGTAATTCCAGAAGGAACTCAAAATGGAAAAATTTTTAGATTGAGAAATGAAGGAATAAAATATAGTCGAAGTGAAAACAGAGGAGATGAAATTGTAGAAATAAAAATAGAAACTCCAACAAACCTTACTGATAAGCAAAAGGATATTTTACGTGAATTTGATGGTTCGCTTGATAATAAAAAAAATTATAAAAAGGCACATTCATTTAAAGACAAAATAAAAAGATTTTTCAGTAAATTTGAAAATTGAAAATTTTGGTAAAAAGTATAACAAAGATTAATAAAAAATTCATATTTAATAAAATGATCGAAAGTGTCCAAAAATTTGTGTAAATTCAAAATGTAATACATATAGTACAGGATAGTATTTTTTATAAAAATAATAGCTATATTTAAAAAAAATTTGAAAAAATTTGGAAAATGTTATATTATATAAGTGTGCAAATTTAAATAAAAATTTAGGAGGACTCAAAAATGGCAGGAAACATTTTAGGAACAACAGTTTATTATGACGCTGATTGTGATTTAAGTAAATTGGAAGGGAAGAAAATAACAGTTTTAGGGTATGGTTCACAAGGACATGCTCATTCATTAAACTTAAAAGAAGGTGGATTTGATGTAACTGTTGGACTTAGAAAAGGTTCTAAATCTTGGGATGAAGCTACAGAAGCTGGATTTACAGTTAAAGAAACTGCAGATGCTGTAAAAGGTGCAGACATAGTTATGATCTTGATTCCAGATGAATTACAAGCAGAAGTTTATGCAAAAGACATTGCACCAAACTTAAAAGAAGGAGCATACATTGCATTTGGACACGGATTTAATATTCATTTTGAAAAAATAGTTCCAAGAGAAGATATAAGTGTATTTATGGTTGCACCTAAAGGACCTGGACACTTAGTAAGAAGAACTTTCCAAGAAGGAAGTGGAGTACCTTGTTTAGTAGCAGTGGAAAAAGATCCAGCAGGAGATGCTATGGAAGTAGCTAAAGCTTGGGCATCAGCAATTGGTGGAGGAAGAAGTGGAATTCTTGAAACTACATTCAGACAAGAAACAGAAACTGACTTATTTGGAGAACAAGTAGTATTATGTGGTGGAGTTGTAGAACTTATGAAAGTTGGATTTGAAGTATTGACAGAAGCTGGATATGACCCAGTAAATGCTTACTTTGAGTGTATTCACGAAATGAAGCTAATTGTAGACTTAATTTATGAAGGTGGACTTGCAACAATGAGAAGTTCTATTTCAAATACAGCTGAATATGGAGATTACTTGACTGGTCCGAAAATTATTACACCTGAAACTAAAGAAGCTATGAGAGGTGTTTTAAAAGATATTCAATCAGGAAAATTTGCTGACGACTTCTTAGCGGACTACAAAGCAGGACAGCCATTCTTAAAAGAAAAAAGACAAGAATTTGCTAATCATGGCGTAGAAAAAGTTGGAGCGGAATTAAGAAAATTAATGCCTTGGATTAAAAAGTAAAGTTAATTCAAAACTTTTAAAATAACTATTTAAAATGATTTATAAAATAGTAGAATCGATAAGAAATAAAACACTCTAAATTAGGGTGTTTTATTTTTTTCTAATTTATTTAGTATGTTCAATGTTTTTTCATAGGATTTATATTTTACTTTAGAAGTCCTTTCTTTTTACTATAAACAGACGTATGAATACCTTTTAATAATATTCCAAGTATAAAAATATATTTCGTAAAAAGTGACAATTATACTTACAATCTACTGTTATAAAAAAATAAGGGCTATCTCATTTTGAGATACCCTCTTAAATAGATTTTTATTTAACTAGCATTACAGTAGGAACAGTAGGAACTCTAAAACCTTCCTTATGTCCTGGTGTAGAATTTCCTAACCAGTCATAAATGAATTTGATTTGATCATCATAATGTCTTATACATTTGTGTGATTCTGGATAAGTTCCAATTTTTTTAGCTGTTGCAGCTTTTCTTTGCTCTCTTGTATTTTTGGGTTCAAATAATGATGGGATGCTGTGCATATAACCGCCACCACTAAATCTTACTGCATTTTTTGCATCTCCGACGACAGTTTTATTATCTGAACCTGTGTATTGCATTACAGGTTTAGAATAGGCAATTAAAAATGTTCCATAAGGAGTGGCAAATGAATTTCCACTATCTTTTCCAGTAGTTACAAATGAAGAAGTTACAACATTCCAGTCATTTCCAGATTTTTCAATAATCATTTCATTTTGGCTAGCTCTGTCAACATAGATAAATCTAGTTATTTCTCCTGTAATTCCAGCATCTTTTAAATATTTACCTGTAGAAGGCTTTAAATAATAAGTACCGCTATCATAAGCATCTATTTTAACTTTGATATATTTGTCATTCTGTTCATCAATAACCATAATAGTTCTATCTGGAATATTTATATAGTCTTTAAAAGTTTTGTCCAAATATCCAAATTCACTTTGGTTAGCACGATTTCCAAATTTATCACGTTTTCCATTTTCTCCACCGCCAAGGGGAATATAGTCATCTAAAACATATAATTTTTTATTTGCTGAAAGTGCCTCATTTATGAATTTATTTGTTTTCTCAACTTTATTCATCATGTCATTCCAGTCAAATTCTCTTTTTTCAGCAGCAGATTTTGGAATATATCCAATCTGATTGTCAAAAAATACTTCATACCATTCATCTGATTTACTTCCTACAATACCTATAGTTTTGTATTTTTGAGAATAGGATGCAGATTTTATTGTTTTAGAGTTTGAACTTGGCTCTTTTTTTATATTTGTTGCAGTTTTTATGAAAACAAATTCATCCATATCTTTTGGAGAATGTTTATCATATTGAAAATTAAAAGTAAGATTTTTAGGTCTTTGGGCTGAAAATTCCTTTATGTAAGGATGAGATCCCTTTGGAGAATTTGAACTTGTATTTTTAGGTGTTTCTGTTTTTGTATTTTCACTTGAATTATCACCTTTTTTATTCTCCTCAATTATAGAATCTTGAGCTTTTTTCATATTAGTTGTTTTTTGATCCTCTGTATTATTTTTTATAGGCTTGTCATTTTTTTGAGAATCATTTTGTAAATTGGTTTTTTTATTTCCATCATTAACTTTAGTTCCTGTTGGTGTTGCTGGTTTTACTGTTTCCTGTTTTTCTGGAATTTGAGTTTGTGTATTTTGTTTTGATTTAGCTGAAATTCCTGATTTTTTAGGATATTCTGCTATAAATCCTTTTATAAAGGTATCAAATTTTACTTCAAATTCAGATTTACTTATTGTTTTTTCTACACTTTTTCCTTTCATAAATTTAGCTTTTTCACTAAATAAATATGGAGTAAATTTTAAATGTACGCTATTTCCTTCTACTGCATAATCCACGTCAATTTTGTCTTTAATTCCATCTCCATCTAAATCTGGTTCTAAAGAAATTTGCTTCCATTCTAATTTTTGAGTTTCTTTTGGTGCAGAAAAAGTATTTATTGACACTGTAGAAATCATTATTAATGCCAAAATAAAAAATTTCATTTTTTGTAAATTCATTTTTTTTACCATAAATTTTTTCTCCTTATTCTTTATTTTAAGGTTATTCTATAAAACTACTGCTATTACAGGCTCTTCAGGAATTGTGTTGTCTCTATCCTTGATTTTACTGTCTGCATTTATCCATTTGACAATAAATTCAATCTGATCATCAAAGTGTCTTACACATTTATGAGAATCCTTGTATGTCCCAATTTTTTGAGCAGTTCCCGTGCTTAATGTAGATCCTTTAAAATTAAGTCCCACAGGAATTCCGTGCATATAACCTCCACCACTGAATCTTACAGCGTATTTTGCACTTCCTCCGATAGTCAAATCAGATCTTCCAGGAAGAGTTTTGTCTCCTTCTCTTGCGTGTCTTGTAAATGTCATGTATGGTCTTGTGAATGCTATTAAGAATGCTCCGTGTGGCGTTTCATATGAACCCCATCCATCTTTTCCTGTTGTTACATACGAATATGTCACAACTTCATATTTTTCAGTTTCGGGATTTCTTTGAAAAAGCACTTCAGTTTGGCTGCTTGGATCAATTGCAACAAATTTATTTACTTCACCTTTTATATTTTCAATTTTTTTGTAAGTATCTTCCTTTTTCTCAATAAAATAAGGTCCTCCATAGAATGGTGTTTCAATTTTTAACATATTATTTACTTCACCAATTATTCTAAAAATTGTCTGATCAGGGATATTAATTATTTCTCCTTCTTTTTTAGAATTTGTATAACCTATAATACTTTGATTATTTTTATTTCCAAATTTATCCTTTTTACTTGGTTTATCACGTGATAGAGGAGCATACTCTGTAACAATATACAATTGCTCATTAGCTTTTGTGGCTTTAGTAATAAAGTCGTTTACAATTTCTATCTTACTAATCATTTTGTCCCAATAAAAGCCTCTTCTAGAAACATTATCTTCTCCTCCTGCAATAAATCCTTTGATAGTTGTTGGATTTTCTGCGATAACTTTACCATTTTTATCTTTATTAACTTTTTTACTTACATTAGTAGTAATTCTTTTTGTAAATTCAGTATAATACCATTTTGTTTGTGCATTTGGAGCATCTGAAACCATGTCAAACAGTATTTCAGGTTTTTCACTAAATTTCAAATCAGCTATTGCACTTCCATTTGGAGCATCTAGCATACTTGATGATTTTTTTATAAATAAAAAGTTATTTGTATTTTCGGGAGAATGATTATTAAATTTTACCTTATCAAAAACAATATCATTTGTTTTATTATCTCCATAAATTGTAATATATCTAGTTTCATTTGGCTGAATATTTTTAGAATATTCAGGATAATATTCCTTTACTTTATCGAGCATTTTTTGCATTGCCTGAAGTTCCATTATATTAAATTTTTTATCAAAAGCTATTTGATATGTCAAAATATCTTTCCCGCCTTGATTTGTGTAAATTGAAATAACAGCCCCAATTAAATTATTTACTGCACTATAAGTTACAACAACTTTCTCATTTATCCCATCACTATTAAAATCATAATCAAAAACATCTTTTTCCTGCCCTTTTACCACAATATTTTCAGAATATTCCTTTGGTAGATTTAATGGCTCTGCATTTGTGTTAAATCCTATAATTGTATTAATTAATGCCATTATTCCAATTTCTATTTTTTTCCATTTTTTTATCTTTTCTTTTCCTGATTTAATAATATTATCCAATTTTTTTGTCACAATTTCCCCTCCTACATTTTCTCTTTCCAAAACATTTCCACTCATCAATCAAAAAGTTACTAACTTTTTTCATTTTAATATCTCTCCATCCTTTTTTCAAAAATTTTTATTTTTAAAGCAGAAAATTTTATTTTTCGTTTATATTATACCATAATATTCCTAAAAAAGTAAAACATAAAATAATAATAAATTGGATTATTTACAAAATTGTGAAAAGTCCATCTTTATCACTTCATAAAGTCTTTCCAGCATTTTCTCCAAATATTTCGTTGGCACAGCCAGATTTACCCTCTCAAATCCATTTCCATCTTTCCCAAACGTATATCCTTCACTAAAAAATATTTTTGCTTTTTTATTCATAAATTCCTTGAGTTCTGTATTTTTAAGCCCCAATGCTCGAAAATCTAGCCATTGTAAATAAGTCCCTTGTATTAGTGGTGCCTTCAAATCTACAAATCTTTCTTCAAAAAATCTATTTACCAATTTCTGATTTTTATCAACTAATAGCAAAAATTCTTCCAGCCATTCTTTTGCTTCTGTATAAGCTAGTTCACATGCCTTATATGATAATGTTGAAAAAACATGCATCGACATTTTTTCCATTTCAGCCTTAAATTTCTTACGTAGTTTTTCATTTCTAATAATTATATTTGAGATTCCTGCTCCAGCTAGATTAAAACTTTTTGTAGGGGCAGTACATGTTATTGTAATTTCAGCAAGTTCCTCTGATAAAGTCTGAAAAACCGTATGTTTATGCCCAGCCATCACAATATCAAAATGAATCTCATCAGAAATCACAATCAAATTATTCTCAACCGCAATTTTCCCAATCTTTTCCAAATCTTCCCTGCTCCACACAATCCCAAGCGGATTATGAGGACTGCACAAAAGTAATATTTTATTATTTTTATCTTTTGCAAACTCTTCAAACTTTTCAAAATCAATATAATACTTGGCTTCCCCATTCTCATTTTTACTCTCAACTAAGCCACAATCCACCAATTTTCTCTTATTTGAAGTAATCGCACTATAAAACGGATAATAAACAGGCGTAAACGTAATTACCCCTTCATCCTCCTTCGCAAAAGCCTTAATCGCAACATATATAGCTGAAACCACGCCAGGTGTACACAAAATCCAGTCTTTTTCCACCTTAAAACCGTGTCTTCTCTCCATCCAATTTATAACAGCCTCATAATATTTAGGATAAGTCCCCGAATAACCCAAAACCGCCTCATCAATATACTTTTTCAGCCCTTCCGTTATTTCAGGAGCAATCTTTAATTCCATGTCCGCCACAGAAAACGGAATAATATCGTCTTCCAGCTCTGGAAGCACTTCATACATCTGCTCCCATTTGTACGAGCCTTGCCCTTTTCTGCTTAAGATTGTTTCAAAATCATATTTTTTTGACATTTTTTCACCTTCTATCTTTAATTATTTCCTTAATTCTGAATTATTCTCCAATCTTTTTAATTTTTCCAAGGCTTCTTGCTCTATTTTACATGTTGGATAACCTTTTAATGAATCTAATACTTTACCATAATATTTTTTCGCAAGTTTTATATTATTATTTTCTTCATAATAATTTCCAAGGTTGAAAAATGCTAAAGGATTACCTTTTTCAGCTGATTTCAGATAAAGTTTCATTGCTTCTTCTTTATTTCCTTCCTCACTATAAATATTCGCAAGATTATTCATAGCCGTTGTATGCCCTTTTTCAATTGCTTTTCTATACCATTTTTTAGAATCATCTATTTTATTTTGTTCATCAGCAAAAAGTCCTAATTCATACATTGCTTCAACATTTCCTGCTTCAGCAGAATTTTTTAAATACTTATCTATTTCATTAGTATATTTTCCAGTTTCAGAATAAATAAATAATGCATAATTAAACATACATTCTCTATCTCCAAATTCAATTCCTTTCAAAATATATTCTTTATATTTTTCTATATTTCCTTTTTTTCTATTTATTACTGCTAAATTGTAACAGCATTCATTTATCCCATATTTTTCAACCAATACTTTTAAATATTTTTCAGCTTTATCAAAATCTCCACTGGTTAGATAGACATTTGCTTGACTGTTATATACATTTATTAATTTTTCAATAGCACTTTCTTTAAGATGTGGGACTTTTTCTATTACTTCCTGAAAATACTTCTCAGCTTTTTCAAAATTTCCAATTTCATAATAAACATATCCTAAATTATATTTTGTTTCTAAAAATCCTAATTTTTCAGACTCTAGGTACCATTTTTCAGCCATTTTATAATTTTTTTTATTAAAATAAAGGTTTCCTAAGCTTAAAAAATCTTCTCCTCTTTTAGTTTCATCTCTTTCAATTAACTCTCTAAACTTTTCTATATTTTCTGTTGTTTGATAAAGATTAAATAATTTATCCTTTGAATCAGGACTTCCATTTTCCAAAGCCATTTTATAATATTTTTCAGAATTTTCAAAATCACCTTCAACAAAATATGCATCACCTAAACAATTTGGAGCATACTTATCATCTTTCTTATTTTTTAATATTGTAAAATTTATTTCTTTTACTTTGTCATAATTATCTTGAAACATGTAATAATTTGACATGTAGGCTAATACATCGTAATCTTCCTTATCATCAAGCTTATTGTACCATTCCAGCATTTTCTCTTCATTATTCTGTTTTGCATAAAATATGACTAAACTCTTCTGTGCTACTTTTTCTCCCTTATTTGCAGCCTTTAAACAATATTTTTCATATAGTTTTTCATCTTTACCCATGTAAAAAGTAGATAACATCGTTGAAGCTGTTGGAACATAATCTTCTATTCGTTCAAAATACAATTTTGAAACTTCTGGATAAAACTCCCATGTATCCATTCCCAGCTTCATCATTTCATCAATTTGTTCTTTTGTTAAATTTTCTCCTGCCTTATCTATATGTTCTTTTGCAATCTTTAAATACTTTTCTTCTTCGTTATCCTTATTCCGAAATTTATCTATTATTTTTCCAAACATTCCCAATTATTTCACCATCCAGTTCTTGCACTATATAAGTGCAATTTCTATTCATGCTCCTTACAGCTCATCTCCTCAACTACAAGTTTAAACACACAAACTGCTTTCAACATTTGCTCATCAAACTCCCATTCTGTTTTTCCAGTATTATGTTTCATCAGTTCCAGCAACGCCTTCATTTTTTCCTGTGAATCTTCAATAATTTCAACTTTCCCATTTCCGATTACACTTTGAAATCTGGCGGTATAATTGCAGGCTTTATCGCCTTTCGTATAAATTTTGTGATTTGTGTCAAGTTCAAATCCTACGTAGTTATTTTGTTTTATTATATCAAGTTTTCTCCCTGTTCTTGCACCATGAAAGTAAAATGTATAGTTTCCGTTTTCTTCGGTAAAGCCAAAATTTAGTGGGACAATGTATACTTTTCCATTATCGTTTAAGCCAAGACGGCAACAGTCACAGGCTTTTATAATTTCTTTTATTTTTTCGTTGTCTGTAATTTCTCTGTCCCGTCTTCGCATTTTTACTTTTGTATTTTCCATTTTTATGTTTTTCCATTCTATTATATCTGTAATATTAAATTTAAAATAATCCTGAAATTACCCCACTTTCATCAATGTCAATTAACTCTGCCGCTGGCTTTCTCGGTAATCCTGGCATATCGATTATTTCTCCAGCCATTGCTACCAAGAATCCTGCTCCAGCTGATAATCTTACTTCGTTGATTGTAATTGTGAAGCCTGTTGGTCGCCCTAAAAGATTTGGGTTGTCTGACAATGATTTTTGTGTTTTTGAGATACATATTGGCAATTTGTCATAGCTGTTTTCTACGTATTTTTTAATATTGTTAAGTGCTTTTGGTGCAAAGTTCACTCCATCTGCTCCATAAATTTCTTTTGCAATTTTTTCAATTTTTTCCTGAATTGACAAGTTCAAATCATAAAGTGGAGTGTATTTTTTATCTAATTTTTCATTCTTTTCAATGGCGTTCATAACTTTTTCCACAAGCTCTTTTCCACCTTCTCCACCTTTTTCCCAGATTTCGCAGTTGGCAACTTCCACGTCCATTTTTGCACAAAAATCTTTTATCACTTGAATTTCAGCGTCAGTATCAGTTATAAATTTGTTAATTGCCACGACAACTGGTAAATTATACTTTTGCATGCTTTCAATATGTTTTTCAAGATTTACAAGCCCCTTTGTCAATGTTTCGATATTTTCCGACTTCAAGTCTTTGTCTCCGCCGTGATGCTTCAACGCACGAACTGTCGCAACAATTACAATAACGTTTGGCTCCAAGTTCCCAAGCCTAGCTTTTATATCCAAAAATTTCTCAGCACCCAAATCAGCTGCAAATCCAGCTTCCGTAACCACGTAATCTGACAATTTCAAAGCCATTTTTGTAGCCAGCAACGAATTACATCCATGTGCAATATTCGCAAAAGGCCCACCGTGAATAAATACAGGTGTGTTTTCCAAAGTCTGTACCAAATTAGGCTTTATCGCATCTTTTAGTAATGCCGCTACTGCCCCTTGAATATTAAGCTGCTTAACTTTAAGCATTTCTCCTTTTCTGTTGTATGCAAAAACTATTTCGCCAATTCTTTCCTTTAAGTCGGTAATAGAGTCAGCAAGACAGAAAATCGCCATAATTTCTGAAGCAACTGTTATCTGAAACGAATTTTCACGAGGCACGCCATTCACTTTTGGTCCAAGCCCAACAACAATACTTCTCAAATTTCTATCATTCATATCAAGCACACGCTTAAAAGTAATATTATTCACATCAATATCAAGTTCATTTCCAAAATGTATATGATTGTCAATGCACGCAGAAATCAAGTTATGTGCAGCTGAAATTGCGTGAATATCCCCTGTAAAATGTAAATTTATCTCTTCCATAGGCACCACTTGCGACATTCCACCACCGGCAGCTCCACCTTTCATACCAAACACAGGCCCCAAAGACGGCTCCCTAAGTGCCGCAATTGACTTATACCCAAACTTATTTAACGCTTGAGTCAATCCAACAGTAACAGTAGACTTTCCTTCCCCCGGAGGTGTAGGAGTAACAGCCGTCATTAAAATCAATTTCCCATCTTTTTTCCCTGCATTTTTCTTTAATACTTCCAAACTAACCTTAGCTTTATACTTCCCGTACGGCTCAAAATCATCCTCTGTAAGTCCAATACTTTCTGCAATCTCACCAATTTTTTTCAATTTCGCATTTTGAGCAATTTCAATATCTGTCATTCTTATATCCTCCTACATTTTTTATTATTTAAAAAATCGAAAAAGCCGTAGTTCATAACTAATAGACTTTTCCGATATTCATTTATAATTTGTTCGTTTTACTATTTTTCTTGATTTTTTTACAAATATATCATATTATATCTTTGCATAATTGTCAATATTTGGAAAAACAAATAAATTAATTTTGTTCTGATTTTATTCTATTTTTTAAAACAATGTCTGCTGATTTGTAGCTGATAAATCCTTCAAACATCCATATTCCTTCATCAAATCCACAACCGTCTTATTCAATTTCGTACGTTTCACCAAATCCTCAATTGACAGAAAATTAGATTCTTTCCGCTCGGCAACTACCTTTTCAGCAACAGATTCTCCCAGTCCATCCATTGCAATTAATGGCATTCTAATTTTGCCGTCCTGTATTGTGAAAAGTTTTGCTTCTGATTTATAGATGTCAATTTGTTCCAGTTCGATTTTACGGTAGTGCATTTCAATTAAAATTTCGTATAGGAATAATTCTTGCTTTTCTTTAGCGTTTAAGTTTCCTTTTCTGTCCATTTCCATTTTTGCCCGTTTCAAGTCTTCCACTGGTCTGAACATTGTTGTCATTTTAAAATCTCCAACTTTTCTATTTAGGAATGCTGTGTAAAATTCGATTGGATAATGCACTTTAAAATAAGCGATTCTTACTGCCATCATTACGTAAGCCACCGCATGCCCTTTTGGGAACATATATTTTATTTTTTCGCATGAATCAATGTACCATTGCTCTACACCGTGTTCTTTCATTGTTTTAGAATATTCCTGCCACTTTTCACGATTTTTCGTAGGCTGTCCTTTTCTTACAAATTCCATTATGGAAAAGGCTAATGATTTATCAAGTCCATCGTCAATCAGCTTATTCATAATGTCATCCCGCACCGTGATAATCTGACTCAAGGTTGCAATTCCACTTCTTACGTAATCCTGTGCATTATTCAGCCAAACGTCTGTTCCGTGTGAAAGTCCAGAAATTCTGACTAATTCCGCAAAAGTTTTTGGACGTGTGTCAACTAGCATCTGTTTTACGAAAGACGTTCCAAATTCAGGTATTCCTGATGTACCTGTCGGAGAGCCGATTTCATCTGGAGTTACACCAAGTGCCTCTGTACCGCTGAATAAACTCATTACTTCCTTATCATCAAGCGGAATCGTATAAATATCAACATCTGTCAAATCCTGCAAAATTCTAAGCGTTGTCGGATCGTCGTGTCCCAGTATATCTAGTTTTACAAGCTGTTCATCCATTACGTGATAATCAAAATGGGTTGTCTTGGAAGCTGATTTCATATCATTTGCTGGACGCTGGATTGGACAAAAATCGTAAATTGACTTGTCCTTTGGAACGACTATCATTCCGCCAGGATGCTGTCCAGTAGTTTTTCTAGCCCCTTCACAGCCTTTTGCAATTCTCATAACTTCTGCTTTTCTTTCCTTTATTTCAGGTGTTCCTTCCACTTCTTCAAGATATTTTTTCACATACCCAAAAGCATTCTTTTCAGCAAGTGTAGAAATTGTTCCAGCACGAAAGACATTGTCACTTCCAAACAGCTCTTCCGTATATTTATGAATCTCCCCTTGATATTCCCCGGAAAAGTTCAAGTCAATATCTGGCACTTTATCTCCGTTAAATCCCATAAACACTTCAAATGGGATGGCGTGTCCATCTTTTATATATTTTGTACCACATTCTGGACAATTTTTGTCAGGATAGTCAACTCCACTTCCTTCCTCGTTCATAAATTCCGTATGCTTACATTTCGGACATCTGTAGTGCGGATAAAGTCCATTTACTTCGGTAATTCCCATAAGATAGGCAACTATTGAAGATCCAACCGAACCACGTGAACCTACAAGATAACCTGCGTCCACCGATTTATGCACAAGTTTCTGTGCAATCAGATAAAGCACCGCAAATCCATTTTGAATAATCGAATTAAGCTCCTTTTCCACTCTTTCCTTCAGGCTCTCATCAATATTTTCCCCATAAAGTTCTTCAAGTTTCTTGTAAGTCATTTCCCTTACTTCATCTTCTGCCCCGTCAATTTTCGGCGGATAGAATCCAGTTGGGATTGGACGAACCTGCTCTATCATATCATTGATTTTATGAGTATTTTCCACAACGACTTCCTGAGCCGCTTCTTTTCCTAGATAGTTAAATGCCTCCAACATTTCTTCAGTAGTTTTAAAATACAATTTTCTGTCGAAAAACTCATATCCTCTAACTCCCTCCGAAGTTTCAGTTTTCCACATTGTTCCACTTCCCAAAAGAAGAACATTCCTGTTAATTGCTTCACGCTCTTCAAGATAATGTGCATCCCCTGTAGCAACTACAATTTTATTCTGACTTTTTCCAAGTTCATAAAAATACTTGTTCATTTCCTTTATTATATCGTAACTTTCAATTTCCTTGCTCGTTCTTTCCACCATGTCAGCATAGTTTGTATATGGATGAATCTCGATATAATCATAAAATCTCGCTTTTTCCTCAATGTCATCTTTTTCTGCCCCACGTAAATATAGATTTACAAGTTCCCCCTTATTTCTTTCAGAAGCCGAAGCCGAACTTGCAATTAACAGATTTTCCCTCATGCTGTTTAACAAAGTTTTTGGTATTCTAGGTCTTCTCATTCCAAAAAATTCTATGTTGGAACGTGATACAAGCTCGTATAGGTCACGAAGCCCAGCCTGATTTTTTACCAAAATCATGGTGTTCAATGTTTCAGAATTTTGAATATTCGGCTGTAAATCCGTATTAATCTCAATCAGTTTCAAAATCCCTTTACTTAAAATCATATTTAAAAATTTCTGAAAAACTTCCGCAGTAGCCTTTGCATCATCAACAGCCCTATGGTGTGTTTCAAGTGTGATTCCAAAATATTTTACCAAATTAGCAAGACCATATCCTCTCGAATCAGGAAGCAATGTTCTAGCCAAAGGCAATGTATCAATCACGCTTGGAGAATACTCAAGCCCTTGCTCAATAGTTTTTTGCTTGATAAATCCCACGTCAAATTTCGCATTGTGGGCAACTACCGTTGTATTAGCACAAAATTCTAAAAATTTTGGCAGTACAGTTTCTATTTTTTCAGCATTTGCGACCATTTCATCAGTAATTGTTGTAAGTTCTGTTATTTTTGGCGGAATTGGAATTTCAGGATTTACAAATTCAGAAAATTCCCCGATAATTTCCTTTCCACGCATTTTCACAGCCCCAATTTCAATTATTTTATCATTAAACGGATCAAATCCTGTCGTTTCAATATCGAATACAACATAAATTTCATCTTCAATCATCTTATCCTTAGGATTAGTAATCAAGTCCTGCTCGTCATCGACTACATACGCCTCCATCCCAAAAATAACCTTGAAATCCTCATTTGCCTCTTTAAATGCAAACGGAAATGAATGCACCACTCCGTAATCCGTCACAGCAATCCCGCTATGCCCAAATTCTTTCGCTCTTTTTGCATAATCCTTGATTGACATAACTCCGCTCATTTCACTCATATTCGTATGTGCATGAAGTTCTATTCTTTTTTTCGGAGCATTGTCTTCTTTTTTCACATCTTTGGAGTCAATAGCTTCCACTTTTTGAGTTCTTATATATTTTTCCCCAGTATACATATCCGATTCAAATGTTCCTGTAACTTTTACCCATTCCCCAAGTTTTACCTGAATATCCTCATCTGTATTAAAGAATATTCTACAACTAACAGAATCTGTATAGTCTGTAATCATAAAATCACACATTAACTTCCCATTCTTAGTTTCTCTCATGCCTACATTGAAAACTTTTCCTTCTAACGCTACATTTTTTCCATCATTTAAAATATCAAGTGTAGAAAAAAGGGCAGCCTCCATATCAGGAATTTCTTTCCGCCTATATCCATTATTATTTCCATTAAAATTCCCGCCATTTGAATATCTGTTTCCATTCTTCGTCTCAGTATTCTCATATTTAGGAAGTTCGCTAGCCTTTACCGAGTTTAGCTCGCTTTGAGCTTTTAATTTTTCCTTAATTTCCTTAAACTCGCCATTCACAAATTCAACTTTTACTAAATCACTAGTACATTCACAAATCTTGTTTTTTAACTCTTCCTTTGCATCGGTCTTTTGAGCCTCTTCTATTAAATGATGTGATGGTAGTTTTATAAATACAGAATTTTCTATGCTTTCCACTTCATAAGTTGCAAAAATATATTGATATCTTTTACTTTCATCTTTATAATTCTCAATCATAAATTTTACAAATTCAGCAACATTTTCTCGAATCAATTCAGGATTAACATCCAATTTGATTTTAAGTTTTACTCCATCTTCAAAATTTTTGTAAAGCGACCATCTTAAATCTCGTATCTCACTATGTGCAGCAAAATTATGAACCCTTACAAATATCTCCATCTCTCTCTTTTTAGAAAACAAATTGACATACTCAATCTCAAAATTTTTAATCCCATATTTTCTAAAAAAATCATCTGATGGCTTAATTTTTAAGTATTTAGTACTCACTTTTTATTTATCCCCCTTACTTTTTTTATTTTTTATATCAAATAATTATAATTTAATATTTATTCTTAAATCTTTTAATTAAGTTATTTTTTATATTTTTCATTTATATTTTTTTTATTAAAGTAAAAATTTTTAGGATATAATTTTTATTCATATAGGTTTTTAAATAAAATATCTACTGTTGTAGACTATCCATGGTGCATAGGTAGGGCAATGACACTTCTGCTTAAAAAAGAAAAAAATTATATAAACTTAGGTAAAATAGTTATAGCTTCTAAGTTCAATTTTAAATCAATTTTACTTATAAAACAAATTTATTATATAATTTTTATAAAGTTTTATCAATATAATTTTCTTGAAAACCTTGTTATTCACAAAACTTCCAGGTATAATAAAGTAAAGAGGTGATTTTATGAAAAATGAAAAAGAGAAAGTTATCGAATGGATAAAAAAATATTTTGAAGAAAATGGAAAAAACTGTAAGGCAGTTGTAGGAATTTCAGGAGGAACAGATTCTTCAGTTGTGACGGCACTTTGTGTGGCAGCTCTGGGACGGGAAAATGTGATAGGAGTTCTTATGCCAAAAGGTGTGCAGCATGATATTGATTATTCCAAAAAATTAGTTGAGTTTTTGAAAATAAAGCATTATGAAGTGAATGTGGAAAAGCCTGTGAATGACTTAAAGGAGTTAATTTCGCAGCAAATAGGAGTAAATCCAGATGAGTTTGACGCCTATAAGACTAATCAGCCTGCTAGAATACGGATGGCTGTGCTTTATGGAGTTTCTGCCATTATTGGCGGGAGAGTGGCTAATACTTGTAATTTGTCGGAAGATTTTGTGGGTTATTCAACAAAATTTGGAGATGCTGCGGGGGATTTTTCTCCAATTTCTGATTTTACAAAAACTGAAGTTCGGAAACTGGGAGCTGAACTTGGACTCCCTGAAATGTTTTTAAAAAAAGTGCCTGAAGATGGAATGAGCGGGAAATCTGATGAGGAAAAATTGGGATTTAGCTATGAAGTTTTGGATGAATATATTAGAACGGGAAACATTTCAGATTTGAGAATAAAAGAAAAAATAGACTATTTACACAAAATAAATTTACACAAAATTTTACCTATGCCATCGTATAAAAAAGGAGAAAAATAAAATGAAACTAAAGCCAATTATAACATCACTGCTTGATACAGATCTTTACAAATTTAATATGAATCAAGTAATTTTTCACAAACATACTGATTTAGTCGGAGAATATCACTTTAAATGCCGTACTCCAAATATTTTTTTTACAAAAGAAATGGTTACGGAAATAAACGATCAAATTGACCATTTGTGCAGTTTACGGTTTAAAAATGAAGAATTAAACTACTTGCGTTCGATAAGATTTATAAAGCCAGACTATGTCGAATTTTTAAGACTGTGGCATCCAATTAAAGATTATGTAACCACAGTGCTTGAAAATGGAGAACTTAAAGTTATTGTTTCAGGACCACTTTTCAGTGCAATGCAGTTTGAAATTTACTTGCTTGAAATTATTAACGAAGTGTATTTTAGAATGAAGTTTAATTATGATGAATTGCTTATTTCTGCAAAAGAAAAATTAGAAAAAAAGATTTTGGATTTTAAAAATAAAAAATATAACTTTAAATTTGCCGAATTTGGCTGTAGAAGACGTCTTTCAAGGGAATGGCAGGAAGAAGTAGTGAAAAAATTATCCAGCGAAACTCAAAATATGGTCGGAACTTCCAATGTATTTTTGGCAATGAAATACAACTTAGTGCCAATCGGAACTTATGCACATGAATATGTCCAAATGTATCAGGGAATCGACTCAATTCCGCTATCTTACACAAATCATTATGCATTAAAAGACTGGTATGACGAATACAAGGGAGATAACGGAACAGCACTTACCGACACAATAACGACAGACTTATTTTTAAGAGATTTTGACAGAAGCATGGTAAATAACTACACAGGAGTGCGGCATGATTCAGGTGATCCATATATCTGGGCTGAAAAAATATTGAATCACTACCAAAAATATGGAATAGATCCAAAGACAAAGACACTTTTGTTCAGCGATTCACTAAATTTTGATGAAGCAGAAAAACTTTACCAGACATTCAAAGATAAAGTAAAAATTTCTTTTGGAATCGGAACATTTGTAACTAATGATACGAAAGAAAAGCCACTGAATATTGTAATAAAACTTCAGTATGTAAATGGCAGGCCAGTTGCTAAATTGAGTGATGTGGAAGGAAAAGTCATGTGTGATGATGAAAAATATTTAAAATATTTGAAGGCATCAGTAAAATTTAGGCTGGAGCGGGAAAAAGAATATTGAAATTTTATATTTAATTTATAAAAAACGGAGAAATTTTAATGAAAAAATATAAGACAGGCTTGGTTCTGGGAAGATTCCAGACATTTCACAAAGGACACGAATACATTATAAATAAAGCTCTTGAGATATGTGATAAAGTTTTGGTATTTATAGGTTCTAGCGATAAATCTGGAACAATTGAAAATCCTTTTTCCTATGAATTAAGGGAAAAATTGATAAAAAAAATTTATGGAAATGAAATTGTGAAAAATAAATTGGTAATTTCCCCACTTGCTGACTTGGGAGCTGGAAATGTTACAAAATGGGGAGATTATTTGTTTTGTGAAGCGGGAAAAATTTTTGGAGAAGTTGACTGTATCGTATATGGTGAGGAATCTAAATGTAAGAGCTGGTTTAGTGAAAGAATAAAAAAATCTGTAAATTTTATTGTAATTTCTAGAGATGACATAAAAATAAATGCTTCAACTCTGAGAGAATATATGAGAAAAAATGATTTTGAAAAATGGAAGGAATTTGTTAATAAAAAAAATTGGGGAGAATTTGAAGAAATGAGGAAAATTTTGATTGAAATATAAAAAAATTATTCATAAAATTAATGAAAGTTTTTTTCCTTGCTAAATAGTATTAAATGAAATATGAGATTATTTTTTTGTATCAATTTTTATCTTTGTAATAAAAAAAACTGGCTCATCCTTTTGAAACGAGCTAGTTTTTATATTTAATAGCTTAATATCTTTCATTTATAATTTATAGTGAAAGATTCTGTTTTTTTATAAAATAATAGTTACTTTTTCACATCTTTAGTTTAATATAAAATTATTTTACAGAAGCTTCATAAATTTCTTTAATAGCTTTTGCCAAATCTTTATCAAATTCATCATCACTTTGTTGTGCCGACAATCCTTCAGTTAATGCTCTTGAGAAACTTGCAATAACTCCTTTATTTTTAGCAAGAATCTCGTTTGCTTTTTCTCTTGGGTAACCTCCTGATAATGCAACAACTCTAACAACTCTTGGATGTTCTGTCAAATCTTCGTAAAAGTTTTCAACTGTAGGCAAAGTTACTTTCAACATTACATTTGAAGTTTCAGGTAATTTATCAAGATGTTTTTTGATTTCATTTTTCAAAATTGTTTCACATTCTGCTTTGTCAACATTATGAATATCTACTTCTGGCTCAATAATTGGAACAAGTCCGGCTGCAATAATTTTATCTGCAACTTCAAATTGCTGATCTACAACTTTTGCAATTCCTGTTTGTGATGCCTTTTTTATAACAGAACGCATTTTTGTTCCAAAAATATGTCTTTCATTCGCTCGGCTCAAAAGTTCATCTAATCCTGGAATTGGCTTCATTAATTGAACACCATCTTCCAATTCTTGAAGTCCTTTATCAACTTTTAAGAAAGGTAATACTCCTTTTTCCTCCCACAAAAAGTCAGCTGTATATTTATCGTCAATTTTTCTATCCATAGTTTGTTCAAATAAAATAGCTCCTACAATTTCTTTATCACTAAAAGCAGGACTTTTTATGATTCTTGTTCTCATTTTATGAATTAAGTCAAACATTTCTGTATCATTAGAATACTCGCTTTCGTCAATTCCATACAATTTCAGTGCTTTTGGAGTACTTCCACCACTTTGATCCAATGCGGCAATAAATCCTTTACCATTTCTCATTCTTTCTAATCTTTCTTTCATCGTAAATTCCTCCCAAATTAAAATAATTTGATTTACAAAACTTGTATCTCTATCTTTATAATATCACTTTTAAAAAAAAAGTCAAGAATAAATATAAATTTTTTAAAATAAAAAAATTCCTTTAATTTCACCATTGATTAGACTTTTTTTTTATGATATAATTTTATATAATCAATTTAGGAGGAAAAAATGGGAAGACATGGTACAATAGCTGGGCGTAAGGAAGCACAGGATAGAAAAAGAGCCGCATCATTCACAAAACTTGTTAGACTTATAACAGTGGCAGCAAGAGGTGGAGAAAATCCTGAATTTAATGTTGCCCTCAAACATGCAATCGAAAAAGCAAAGGCAATTAATATGCCTAATGACAACATTAATAGAGCAATCAAGAAAGGAGCAGGAACTGACGGTTCAACAGCTTTTGAAACATTAAATTACGAAGGTTATGGACCTGCGGGAGTTGCTATCATTGTAGAAGCTCTTACAGACAACAAAAATAGGACTGCTTCATCTGTAAAAATGGCTTTTGATAGAAATGGCGGAAATCTTGGCGTTTCTGGGTCAGTTTCATATATGTTCGGAAGAAAAGGTGAAATCATCATTGAAAAGACTGATGACATTGATGAAGAAGCGTTAATGGAAGTAGCACTTGAAGCTGGAATGGAAGATATGGAAACTTTGGAAGACAGTTTTTACATCACAACTGAAACAGGGAACTTTGATGTTGTGGCAGATGCTTTAAGAAATGCAGGATACAAATTATTGGAAGCAGATATTCAATATTTACCGTCGATTGAAGTTGAAACTCTTAGTGAAGAAGACTTGCAAAAATTAAGAAAATTAATTGACACTCTGGAAAATGATGATGATGTTCAAAAAGTTCATCACAATTATGCTGGAGAATTATAAAAACATATATTGCGGAATTAATTTCCGCATTTATTTTTATAAAAAATAAAAGAAATAGTACTATACTCGAACCTATTTAAAATTGAATTATTAAAATTATAGAAACTTAAAATAGTCATAGCTTTTGAGTTCAGTTTTAAATTGGTTTTACTATAAACTCTATTTAAAAGATAAAATAAGAGATCAATCCCGCTTGCTAAATAGCGTGTGATTTAAAATTTATAATAAATCTGTTAAAATGGGGAATAGGATAAATTAGGTGAATAAGAAAAAAGGAGCTATATTTTATGAAAAAAACTGGAGAAGAGATGATTACTCCAATAAAAAATATGAAAATAATTCAGCGAAATGATTTTCAAAACTTTACGCTTGATTCAGTTTTACTTTCTGATTTTGTAAAAATTAATCGGAAAACAAAAAATATTCTTGATATTGGAACTGGCTGCGGAATTATCGCTTTACTCTTGGTACAACGTTCAAAGGCACAAATTACAGGCATTGAATTGCAGCAAACGATGGCAGAAATTGCTGAAAGAAATGTTGAAAATAATAAATTTGAGAATCAAATTAAAATAATAAATGAAGATATAAAAAATTATAAAAATATTTTTAACCGTGATGAATTTGACGCAATTGTTACAAATCCCCCATATTTTGAGTTTATCGGCAATGTTTCCCAGATAAGCAATTTGGAACAGCTGGCATACGCAAGGCACAATATTAATTTGACACTTGAGGAAATTATAAAAATTTCTTCCTATTTATTAAAAAATATGGGAAGTTTTTCAATTGTATTCCGAAGCGAACGGCTGGTGGAAGTTCTAGCGCTTTTACAAAAATATAATTTAGAGCCAAAAAGAATGAAAAATTGCTATACTAAATGGGGTGAAAACTCAAAAATTTGTTTATTGGAAGCAATAAAAGATGCTAAGAAGGGATTTTCCATTGAAATGCCTCTTTTTGTTTATGATGAAAATGGGCAAAAGAATGAATATATTGAAAATTTATATAAAAGTTCGGATAGAAATTAAAGGAAGATAAAAAAATATTATTTTCTTGCATTTTTTGTCAAATACTTGTATAATAAAAGCCAGTAAAAATAACTATAAATGATAGTAATAAAAAATATAATGATGTTTGGGATATTCCATCTATAAAAAAAACCTTTTGGAAACACATATTATTCAAAAGGATAGTGTGTGTTTTTTATTTGTCTAAAAAAATAGGGAAAATTTTAATTAAATAAAAAATAAAAATTATGAGGAGGAAAAATTTTGGAATTTTTAAAACATTTTCAATTTGGAACAAATGAACTACTATGGCTGGGGTATTTAATATTCAATTATACAGCTGTTTTATTAGCTTATAGATTTTGGGGAAAAGTTGGTGTACTTATTTTTGTACCGCTATCAGTAGTTTTGGCAAATATACAGGTATTAAAAATGATGACATTATTTGGTATTGATACTACAATGGGAAATATTGCGTTTGGTGGTGTATTTTTAGTTTCGGATATTTTATCTGAGGTAGAAGGAAAGAAATATGCAAAAAAATTAGTTACAATTGGATTTATTACAATGGTATTTACTACTATCGTGATGAACTGGGCATTAGCAATAAAGCCTGCTCCAGCAGATGAATTTCAGCAGCATTTAAAACCAATATTTGGACTTGCAATTAATGAATTGTCAGTTATAAGGGTAACATTAGCGAGTATGACAGCATTTATAATATCACAGCTATTTGATGTGTGGGCTTATCAGGTAATTAGAAATTGGCGTCCGAGTTATAAAGATATATGGATAAGAAATAATTTAAGTACAGTAGTTGGACAAGTGATAGATAATTCATTATTTACAATTCTTGCATTTGCAGGTGTATATAATATTCAAACTTTATTTGTCATTGCGTTTTCAACATACTTTCTTGAATTATTTATTTCTGTGATGGATACGCCGTTTGTATATTTAGCGGCATTGTGGAAAAAACAAGGAAAAATTAAGGAGTTAGATCAGCGAATATAATGATAAGATATAGTGTAATAAAAGAAAAAAATCCTAGAGAAATAGTACTTTTAAAAGGATTTAGCTGTGCATATGGAAAGTGTGCTTTTTGTAATTATATTTTGGATAATACGAATGACGAAGAAGAAATGAAAAAGGTAAACTTTGAGGCTTTAAGCAGGGTTACAGGCGAATATGGAGTTCTTGAAGTAATAAATTCTGGTTCTGTGTTTGAATTGAATAGTGTGACATTGGAAAGAATAAGAAAAATTTGTAAAGAGAAAAATATAAAAATTCTTTATTTTGAGGCATATTTTGGGTATTTGAACAGATTGAATGAAATTAGAGAGTATTTTTCTGAACAGGAAGTGAGATTTGCATTTGGATTGGAAACTTTTGACAATGATTATAGAACTAAAGTTTTGAAGAAAAAGTTTATTTTGAATGAGAGAGTTTTAGAAAAATTGAAAAGTGAATATCAGATGTGTCTATTAATGATTTGTACAAAAGGGCAGACAAAAGAACAGATTTTAAACGACATTGAGAAAGGAATGGAAAATTTTAAGGAATTGGTTATAAGTGTGTTTGTGAATAATGGTACGGAAATTGAAAGAGATGAAGAACTTGTGGCGTGGTTTTTGACAGAAATTTATCCAAAATATAAAGAAAAACAAAATATAGAAATTTTGATTGATAATAAAGATTTTGGAGTGTATGTTCAATAAAATTGTTTGAATTTTTAATAAAATATATAAAGGTAAAAGAGTATTTTGCAAGTTAAAAATAAATATTGTATATTTTTGAAAATCTGAAGTGTTGGTTTTATAAAAATGGTAAAATATATAGGGTTTATGATTTGTTGATTTTATTATTTTACCATTTGTTTAATACTAGACCATGTTTAAAAAATAGAAACTATATTTTATTTATTTTACAACAAGGGGTCACCCCCCTTGCTAAAACTAAAAATTCATAATAAATTTATGAATTAGAAATGAGAAATGGTATAAGAATATTATTTTTTATTTAACTATTTTTTTGAAATGCCAATCCCATTTTCAAACATATCAATTTCATTTTCCAACTCTTTTAAATCGTTTCTTACATAATGCTCGTTATCAGCTCCAAGTCTAAAAGTTCGTACTAACGGAATGTTTTTATGATTTATTTCAAACATATATTCTTCTACAATCATTTTTTTCTTATTATTGGTATCATCATCTTCAAAATCTATAACAAGTGTTACATTTAAATCAGAAAGTTCATTAATGTCAATTTTCTTTTCATTTACAAAATAGTTTAAAATACACTGCTTTATTACAAATTCCAGCTCTTCCTCAATTACTTCACGTGGTTTCTCAATATTTTGCGTTAAATACAAGATAGCTTTATCTAAAAAAATCATTTTTTATTTCCTTTCCTTTTACAATTATATTTCTTTTTAAATTATATAATAAAAATATTTTAAAAACAAATTTTTTTAATAATTTAAATCATTTATCAAATTTTTACAGTATCAATTTTAAAAAAAAGTAGAAAAAAAAGCAAAAATGATTTATAATATATCGAAGTAATAATAATTTTAAGAATTTAAAATTATTGGAGTTAAAATAAATTGGTATTGAAAAAAAATTGGGAAATATAAAAGTGAAGGCTATAAATTGGATGATAGTAATATTTATAGTGATGAGAGATTTTCAAATTTATTAAAAAGTAGAGAAAATAAAAAAATTAAAATTTTTACAAATAACTAGAAAAGAGAGAATAAGTAGGAGAGAATATGGCTAGAAAAATTAGTATAGAAGCCGATAGCTTGAAAAAGATATATAAAAACAGGGAAGTCGTAAAAAGTGTAAGCCTTGCGATGGAAAAGGGTGAAGTTGTAGGACTTCTTGGACCAAATGGGGCAGGAAAGACAACTACCTTTTATATGATTACAGGGATTGTAAGACCAAATCATGGAAGAGTAATGTACAATGGAGAGGAAATTACAAACTTGCCAATGTTTAAGAGGGCTAGACTTGGACTTGGGTATTTGCCGCAGGAAGCGTCAGTTTTTAGAAACTTGACTGTAGAAGAAAACATTGTTTCGGTTCTAGAAATGCGTGGGGTAAATAAGAAGGAAAGAATTGCCACGATGCAAAGTCTGATTGAAGAATTTAAGTTGTCGCACGTTGCAAAAAGTTTGGGATATGCACTTTCTGGAGGGGAGCGTAGACGGGTGGAAATTGCTCGAACAATTTCTACAAATCCAGATTTTATATTGCTAGATGAGCCTTTTGCGGGAGTAGATCCGATTGCAGTTGAAGATATCCAGAATATAATAATGCAGCTAAAGGAACGTGGACTAGGAATTTTGATTACCGATCATAACGTGCGTGAAACATTGAGAATTACGGAAAGAGCTTACATAATGGCAGAAGGGACTATTCTAATTGCAGGAACGAGTCAACAGATTGCAAATGATGAAACAGCGAGAAGGGTGTATCTAGGAGATAACTTCAAGTTAGACTAGGAGGATTGATTTTTTTGAAAAATATGATTTTAACATCATCTTTATACGAAAGTATGGGAATTGTCAAAAAGTTTCTGAATGAAAAAACTGAAAGCAAAAAAATATTATTTATTCCAACGGCAACTAATGTTGATGAATATAAAAAATATATACATCTTACGCAAAAGGTATTTGAAGACTTTGGATATGAAGTGGAAAATTTTGATATTTCTGTTTTTTCAGAAGAAACTGTAAAAGAAAAAATATCGGAAACAAAGATAATTTTTGTTTCTGGTGGGAATACATTTTATTTATTACAGGAATTAAAGAAGAAAAATCTAATATCTTACTTGAGGGAAAAAATAGAAAATGGATTACTTTATATTGGAGAATCTGCAGGTTCTGTAATAACAGCTCCCAATATAGGATATGCTGATATAGTGGATGACAAGGCACTAGCAACAGAATTGAATGATTATACTGGATTAAATCTTGTAGATTTTTATGTAGTTCCACATTTTGAAGAGGAGCCTTTTGTGGAAAGTTCTAGAAAAGTTGTTGAACTTTATAAAGATAAATTGGATTTGAAAGTGATTAATAATAAAGAAGTTGTATTGGTTGAAAATGATGATTTTAGGATAAGAAAAAAATAAATACTTATTAAGAGATTATTTGAATGGAAATTTTGATGAAATACTTAAATTAAAAGATTTTGGGGTTTATTTATGGCTAGAAAAAAAGAATGAATAAGCAAAATCGAAAATCTTAAAGAAAAAGAAAAAATTAATAGCAGTTTTAATTGGACAAATTTTTATGTGTTCTTAGAAAAATTTAAGGAAGTTTTTAATAAGTTTGAAATGGAATAATACTTTAAAATTAAAATAAAATATTGAAAAAACAAGAATTTATAAAAATATATAAATTGTAATTAAAGAAAGGAAAAAAAATGACAGGAAATGAAATAAGAAAAAGTTTTGTAGATTTTTTTAAATCAAAGGAGCATAAACATTTTGAAAGTGCGTCGCTTATACCAGATGATAAGAGCTTGTTGCTGACTGTAGCAGGGATGGTACCGTTTAAGCCATTCTTTTTGGGAGAAAAGGAGGCACCATTTAAAAGGATTACGACTTATCAGAAATGTATCAGGACTAATGACTTGGAAAATGTAGGGAGAACGCCTAGACATCATACATTTTTTGAAATGTTGGGTAATTTCTCGTTTGGAGATTATTTTAAAAAGGAAGCTATCGAGTGGTCTTGGGAATATATAACGAAAGTATTGAAACTGGAAGAGGACAGACTTTGGGTGTCTGTGTATAAAACAGATGATGAAGCTTATGAAATTTGGAACAAGGAAATTGGAGTGCCAGAAGAAAGAATTGTTAGGCTTGGAGAAGAGGACAACTGGTGGGCAGCAGGACCTGTAGGTTCTTGCGGGCCTTGTAGCGAGATTTATTACGATACTCAGAATATGGGAAAAAATAACGAAGAAGCTGACAGAAAGCCAGGAGATGACGGAGATAGATTTTTAGAAATTTGGAATCTGGTATTTACTGAATGGAACAGGCTTGAAGATGGTTCACTTGTACCACTTCCAGAAAAAAATATTGACACAGGGGCAGGACTTGAGAGAATTGCTTCAGTTGTGCAAAACAAGGATAACAACTTTGATACTGATTTGTTTACAAATATTACAAAAGGTATAAAATCTGTACTTGAAATTCAAGGAAATGAAAATGAGGAAGCAATAAAAATTATTGCCGATCACGTAAGAGCATCAGTATTTTTGATTGGAGATGGAGTGTTGCCGTCAAACGAAGGACGTGGATATATTTTAAGAAAAATTATAAGACGTGCCTTTGGAGCTGGAAGTTCTGCAAAACAGAAAGTTTTTGAAAAAGAGGATATATTTCTTTATAAATTAGTACCTTATGTTCTTGAAACAATGAATGAAGCATATCCAGAATTAGCTGAAAAGCAGGAATACATTGAAAAAGTTATAAGGCTGGAAGAAGAAAGATTTGCAACAACTTTGAAAAATGGAACTGAAATGCTGGAAGAAGAAATTCAGAAATTAAAAGAGGCAAATCAGAAGGAATTGCCAGCTGAACTGACTTTCAAATTGTATGACACTTTTGGATTCCCATTTGAACTTACAAAATTGATTTTGGAAAATCAAGGATTTGAAGCATCAGAAGAAGAATTTGAGAAAAAACTGGCAGAACAGGTGCAACGTTCAAAGGACAGCAGAACAACAATTTCTGATATGATAAAAGATGAATTTATAGATGAATTTTTTGAAAAACATGGGAAAACTGAATTTACTGGATATTTACAAAATTTTGAGGAAAAAAGCACGCTTTTACATATTGCCAAAAGTGAAGGAATTTCAGGATATGAGATGATTTTTGACAAAACACCGTTTTATGCTGAATCTGGAGGGCAAGTTGCTGATACAGGAATTATTACTTCTGGAGAATTTGAAGGAAGAGTTGTAAATGTGGTTAAAAAACATGATGTCTTTATTCATCAGGTTGAAATCACAAGGGGAATTGCTCCAGCTGTAGGCGTGGAAGTGAAAATGCAAATTGACATAAATCGTAGAAAAGATATTCAGAGAAATCATACGGCTACACATATTTTACACAAAGTTTTAAGAGAAAATCTTGGAACACACGTTGAACAGTCTGGATCACTTGTTGATGATGAAAAATTAAGATTTGACTTTTCACATTATGAGGCAATCAGTCCAGAAATGATTGAAAAAATTGAAAAAGGTGTAAATGACATTATTTTATCAAATTTACAGGTAAAAATAAATTATGAAAATATTGAAGATGCAAAGGCAAGAGGAGCGATGGCATTATTTTCAGACAAATATGGAGATGTAGTCCGTGTTGTGGAAATTGATGGATATTCAATTGAACTTTGTGGGGGAACACATGTTAAATCGACGGGAGAAATCGGATTATTCAATATTGAGTCTGAAAACGGTATTGCTTCAGGAACACGTAGAATTACAGCTACAACAGGACACAAGAGTTTAAATTATGTAAACAGGCTTGAAGAAAAAATAAAGGAAATATCTGATATTTTCAGAACAGATGAAAAAAATGTTGTTGATATTATTGAAAAATATATTGGGGATATGAGAGCTGCAGTAAAAGTGTATGAAGAAATGCAGACAAAACTTGTAAAATATGAAATCAATGAAATGCTTGAGAATGTTG
Organism: Leptotrichia shahii; assembly: GCF_008327825.1. Lineage (NCBI taxonomy): Bacteria > Fusobacteriati > Fusobacteriota > Fusobacteriia > Fusobacteriales > Leptotrichiaceae > Leptotrichia > Leptotrichia shahii. Next base: position 456,811 of record NZ_AP019827.1, read on the forward strand.
AAACAGTAAATGGTGTGAAAGTATTAAAAACTTCATTTGAAAATAAAAATGTTGATGAGCTGAAAGAGATTGTAGATAGAGGAAAAGAAAAAATGCAGTCTGGAATCATCATTTTGGGAACAAATAACGATGGAAAGGCAATCTTTGTAGTAGGAGTTACAAAAGACTTGATTTCAAAAGTGAAGGCTGGAGAAATAGTAAAAGTTGCGGCTCAAGTTGCTGGCGGAAACGGTGGAGGACGTCCTGACTTTGCACAAGCTGGTGGAAAAAATGGAAGTGCTGTAAAAGAAGCTGTAAACAAAGCGTTTGAGTTTGTAAACGAAAAATTATAATTTTATAATCACGTAAATGTTACTTAGCAAGGGATCAAGCCCCTTTGTCAAAAGTAAAATTAAATTATGATTTGAATAATAAAATTTAGAAATGAGAAAAAGATGAGAAAATTTATTGGACTTGATGTCGGAGATGTGAGAATTGGGGTTGCAAAATGCGATCCAATGGGAATTCTTGCGACTGCTCTTGAAGTGATTGATAGAAATAAAACTGAGCCTATTTCTCGGATAAAAGAAATATTGGATGATGAAAACACAAAAAAAGTCGTTGTTGGACTTCCGAAAAGTTTGGATGGAACAAAAAAAAGACAAGTTGAAAAGGTTGAAGAATTTGTGGAAGATCTAAAAAAAGAAATATCTGGAATTCAGATTATTTTTGTGGATGAGAGATATACGACAACAGAAGCAGAACATTATTTAAAGAATTATTCCAAAAAGAATGGGAAAGAGCGAAGAAAAGTTGTAGATATGGTGGCAGCATCAATCATTTTGCAAAAATATTTAGATACGTTAGTTTAGAATTATTTTATTTATATAATAATTTCTTTTAACGAAATTTTGTTTAAAAATTTTTAATAAAAGTAAATTTTAATGACTAAATAAAAATCAGTAATCTAAATAATTGGAGAATAAATTTATGAAAAATATTTAGATAGGAAAAAAGGAAGGATAAAAAAATGCAGAATAAAAAATCACATTATGTTTGGTTACTTTTGGTAATTTTTGTTCCAGCTCTTATTTTGTACTTTAATAAAGTAAAACTGGGACTTGATTTACGTGGTGGAACATCAGTTGTATTACAGGCACAGGGGAAAATAGAGGCTGATACAATGAGTAAGGTTAGAAATATTATTGAAAGACGGGTAAATAGTATTGGAGTGGCTGAACCTGTTATTCAGCTTAGTGGAAATGATAAATTGATAGTGGAACTTGCAGGAATAAAAGATCCTCAAAAAGCTGTTGAATTAATTGGTACAACGGCAAAACTTGAGTTTAGAATAAAAAATAAGGATGGTTCTTATGGGCCTGTGCTTTTGGAGGGCTCTGCCTTAAAATCCGCAGGAGTAACAAGAGATCAAATGGGAATGCCGTCAGTCAGTTTTGAATTAAGTTCGCAAGGGGCAAATACTTTTGCTAAGATTACAAGAGAAAATATTGGAAAGCAACTGGCGATAATGCTAGATAATAAAGAACAGTCGGCTCCTACGATTAATAGTGAAATTAGTGGAGGAAGTGGAGTTATAACTGGAAGATTTTCAATGGAAGAAGCAAATAACCTTGCAAATCTATTAAAATCAGGAGCATTGCCTGTGGAAATCAAAATTGTTGAAAATAGAACAGTTGGAGCTACACTTGGAGTGGATTCGATAAGACAAACTGGTGTAGCTGGATTAATTGCTCTATGTGTAATTTCAGTATTTATGATCGCTATTTATAAAATACCTGGAATTGTGGCGGATATTGCGCTTCTTATAAATGGAGTTTTAGTTTTAGGATTGCTTAGTGGTGTAGGTGCAGCTTTGACACTTCCTGGAATTGCTGGATTTATATTGACATTAGGAATGGCAGTTGATTCAAATGTAATTACTTATGAGAGAATAAAGGAAGAACTGCGGCTTGGAGAATCATTGCACGATGCGGTGGAAAAAGGTTATGAAAATGCTTTTCCTGCGATAATTGATGGAAATATAACAACGTTACTTGTGGCGGCTGTGTTATTTTTCTTTGGAACAGGACCGATAAAGGGATTTGCTGTGACATTATCACTTGGTGTAGTTGCTACAGTAATTACAGGGGTATTTGTTTCAAAAATATTCTTGAGACTATTTATAAAAGTATTTAAAATAAAAAGAGAACGATTGTTCTGGAAAGGAGCTTTAAATAATGAAGATTAATTTGAAAGTTATAAAAAAGAGAAAACTTTATTTGGGAATTTCAGTGGCAATGGTTTTAATTTCACTAATATCACTATTTACTATAAAATTAAATTTGGGAGTTGATTTTAAAGGAGGAGAATTAATTCAATTAAAATATAACCAAAAAATAGACCAAAATGCAGTAAATAATGCCTTAAACAGCTTAGTTGGACAAATTCCTCAAATGAAAGCCAAAAGAGTGCAGTTTTCCGATACGGATAATACAGTTATTATAAGAACTGAGCAAATGAGCGGTTCTCAAAAGGCAAAAATAATGTCAGAGCTAAATCAAAAAACTGGGAAATATGAAGTTGTAAAAAATGAAACTGTAGGTGCGGTAATTGGTAAGGAATTGACAGCAAATGCATTTCAAGCATTAATAATAGGAAGCATATTGATTATTATTTATATAACAGTAAGATTTGAGTTCATTTATGCCGTAGCAGGAATTGTGGCATTAATTCACGATGTTATTATTTCTTTTGGAGTTATCACAATGCTTAGATATGAGATAGATACTCCGTTTATTGCGGCAATTCTTACAATTTTGGGATACTCCATCAACGATACGATTGTTGTATTTGACAGAATTAGGGAAAATATTAAGAAAAATAGATCAGGTAGAAATAAAGTTACGATGTCATTTGGTGAAGTAATAGAAAAATCTATAAATCAAGTATTTACAAGATCAATTTATACTTCATTGACTACATTGTTTTCTGTAATTGTGCTTCTTATTCTTGGTGGAGATACATTGAAGACTTTTAGTATGACATTATTTGTGGGAATGTTAGTTGGAACATATTCATCAGTATTTGTGGCAAGCCCTTTAGTTTATATTATGAAAAAAGGTAAAGATGAGCCAAAAGCAAAAGATACTATAAAAGATTCTGGAAAAACAGTAAATGGCTATGATGAAAAGGATAAGGTTTTAGTTTAGTTAATTTACAAATATAATAAAAAAATAAAATGATAAGTTTAGAAGGTGAAATGAAAAATGCGATGCTGGGCAGAAATAAATATAAATAATTTATATAGCAATATTGATGAAATTCAAAAAATTGTGCCTAAAGAAAAAATAATAGCAGTAATAAAGGCTGATGCTTATGGGCATGGAATGTTAAAAATATGCGATGCCTTAATAAAAAAAGGAATTAAAAATTTTGCTGTGGCAACAAGTGATGAAGCACTTAAAATAAAGGAGCTCCATAATGATATTATGGTGCTGATATTGGGACCTGTGGAAAATGAATATATGGATCTCATTGCTGACAAGAAAATTTATTTTATGGTTACAGATTTTGAAGAAATAGAATTTTTAGAAAAAACTGGAACAGAAAACAGTAAAACTGTAGATGTGTTTATAAAGATAGATACAGGAATGGGACGTGTAGGTTTTCAGGAAAATGAAGCAGGACAATTAAATAAAATTCTTAAGAATGTTAAGCATATTAATCCAATAGGAATCTTTTCGCATTTTTCATCATCTGATAGCGACAAAGAATATACAAAATTGCAGGAAAGAAAATTTAAAGCAATGTGTGAAAAAATATCAAGTGGAATACCATCAATACGATACAGACATTTGCACAACAGCTTTGGAACTTTAAAGTTTCAAGAAAGCATAGAAGATTTTGTGAGGGCTGGAATTATAATTTATGGAGGAGTTACAGATAGGGAAACAGCACCTTATAAATTTAAGCCTGTAATGTCTCTTTTTGCGAAAATAAGCTATATAAAAACATTAAAGGAAGACAGTTTTATAAGTTATGGAAACACTTATCTTGGAAAAGCTGGAAAAACTTATGCGACTGTTTCTATTGGATATGCTGATGGAGTAAGGCGTGACTTGTCAAACAAAGGTTATGTCTTTTATAAGGGGCATAAGTGTGAAATTGTAGGACGTGTCTGTATGGATCAGCTTATGATTTTGCTTCCTGAAGAATTGGAAGGTGTGGCTCAAAAAGGTGATGTTGTGGAGTTTTTTGGTGAGAATATAGGTGTTGCGGAAGTTGCTGAATTATGTGGCACTATTTCATACGAAATTTTATGTGGAATAAGTCAAAGAGTGCCTAGAATTTATGTAGAAAAATAGGAGTAAAAAAATGATACTGGATATTGGATTTGTAGTCTTATTGATAATATTTATATTTCTTGGATATAAGAGAGGTTTTTCACTGGAATTTTTTAATATGTTTAAGTATATTTTTATTATTTTTATAACAAATTATGTTTATAAATTTTTTCTAGATTCAAAAAGAATTAAGCCGCAAAGTCAGTTGAAAATATTTATTATCATTGTTGTAATCCAATATATTATCTATTCTGCCATTTTGATAATTAATAGAGAATTTTTGAAAAGTATAAAAATAAAAAGATTTGATAAATCTTCTGGAATGATATTTGGGATAATGAAATTATTTTTTGTTGCGATTATTGTCTATATTGTAGTAGTTATAGGATCTATAAAAAGTAAAAAAATAAAAATCATAAGAGATAAAAGTTTTTGTGTAAAGATTATGACAGAATATGCGTTAAGGGTTACAGATACTTTTCCTAGATTTATAAAAAATGATGTGGAAAGATACGTGATAAGTCAAAGGGAAAAGGAGGTAATAAATGATGTTTTGAATGATTATGAAAATCCAAAACCAGATGAATTTGAAAAATCAAAAGATATTAATTAAAATAAATAAAAAAGTTTACGAAAAAATGGAATAAAAGAAAAATAAAAAAGGAAAATTGATAAAAATGAAAATAATTGACAGGTATATTTACAGTTCACTCATTTTGCCGTCATTGTTTGGAATTAGCATATTTACATTTATTATGATGTTAAATGTTGTAATGGAAGTTATGGAACGTCTGTTTGCAAGTGATTTGCCATTTATATCTATAATAGATTATTTATTTTATGCTATACCAGGAGTTCTTGTACAAACAATACCTATGGGAGCATTTTTAGGAGTAATGCTTGTTTATGGTGGTCTTTCAGAAACAAATGAAATTGTTGCAATGGAAGGTTCTGGAATAGGTCTTTTTAGAATACTTAGACCAGCATTTATTTTTGGTGTAGCATTGACATTAATTGGATTAGGGCTTGAAATTTATGTAAATCCTCGTGCATTGGAAAATATAAATGCTCAGACAAAACAAGTACTTGCTTCAAAGCCTAGCTCATTAACGGAAGAAAAAGTATTTCTAATAAATGAGGAAAAGGGTTTTGGTTTTTATATCGACGAAGTAAACAATGAAGAAGCGACAGCTAAAAACTTTTTAATCATAAATAAACGTGGCGATAATCATTATCCAATAGTTTTTTTAGCTGAAAATGCAAAGTTTGATCCAGGAATTATAAATTTAAATAAAGTAAAAGGTTATGCCTTTGCCAAGGATGGAAATAGTCAAATTTCAGCTGAATATATGGAACAGGAAATACCTATTTCCACTTTTTTCAGAGAGGGCAAAAAGGAAATCAAAAAAAGCCGTAAAGAAATGAATATAAAAGAACTAAATAAGTTTTATAAACAAAATATAAATAAACCAGAAGAAAAAGAAGCAGCTTTAAAAGCACAAGTAGAAATTTACCAAAGACTTATTGGACCGCTTGCAAGTACGTTTTTATGCTGGCTTGGGGTACTTCTTTCAGTAGGACATAGAAGAAGTGGAAGAGGAATAAGCTTTGGAATAAGTTTAATTGTTATATTTAGTTATATAGGAATGGCAAGCTATGCAAAAATTATGGTACTAAAAAATAATGTGCCTGCAAATATTGCAATGTGGGTTCCTAATTTTGTTTTATTTATATTGTGTATATATTATTCAATAAAAAAATATAGGAGAAACTAACGAGAGGAGGAGTATGAACAAATTAGATAAATATATAATTTCAAATTATGTAAAAAGTTTTATTTTGGGTATGATGATGTTTTTTTTGATTTTTCTGTTAGCAGAGAGTATCAATTTGACAGGATGGCTTATGGATGGAAAACTTAAAGGACATGACGCTATAAAGTATTTAAGATACGGGACACCTGAAATTATAACAAATACTGCTCCTCTTGGAGTATTGCTCGGAAGCCTTTTATGTATAAGTAAAATGGCAAAACAGCTGGAAATTGCGGCAATGAAAACAAGCGGAATAAGTTTTGCAAGAATAGCGTTATTTCCTATGATTTTTTCATTTCTCGTAAGTGTGGGAGTATTCTGGATAAACTATGATATGTTGGGAAGGTCTAATGCTAAAAAGGAAAACTTAAAATCCCTTAAAATTGACAATAAAGAGCCAGTAAAGGCACAAAAAAAGTTTATTTTTGTAAAAATTGATAAAAGGACGGTTCTGTATAGTGAAAATGTAAATAAAAATACTGGAACAATGCAATATATTGAAATTTTAAAATTTGAAAAAGGATTTAGTAAGATTGGTAAAATATATACTTCGCCGTTCGCAAAAATCAACCCAAAGACAAATGTATGGACTTTTAAGGATTTAAAGGAATATGATAGGAGAACTAATTTAACAAAGCCTGCTGATACAAAGAGATTTAAGTTTGTTGCAAGTATGGAAGATGTTTTGGCAAGTCCAGTAAAGGCTAAAAATTTAACGATGCCTGAATTACGTGAAAAGACAGTTTATTTTACAAGAGTTGGAGCTGATTCCTTAAATTTAAGAATAGAGTTTTATTATAGAATATCTTTTGCATTATCATCGTTTGTGATGTGTTTGATCGGGCTTTCGCTGGGAAGTAGATATGTAAGAGGTGGAGCAGCTTTAAATATTGGATTATCTGTAATAATTGGTTATGCCTATTATGGGGTTAGTACAATTTTACGTTCAATGGCAGTTTCTGGAGCAGTTCCGATTTATGCGGCATGTTTTATTCCATTGCTTATATTTTTAATAGTTGGAATAAAGTTATTTAGAGATTCAGAATATTAGGATAAATAGTAAACTTGTTTGGAAACTGTATGTATTTAGAGTTTAATGCAAAAATGTTCTGAAGCAAGTGGTCTTGACCTCTTGTGAAAATAAAAAAATTTAGGTTGTCGAACAGACTTGATATAAAATAGTTAAAATGTTGTTTTCATTTTTGGAATAGAGATTAGGAAGGATTAATATGATAGAAAAAGTAAAGACAAATACAGGAATAGAAATTATTTTTGATAAGTTAAAGAGTATTTCTACTTGCTCAGTTGGCGTATTTGTGAAAACAGGATCACGAGATGAAAGTGATACGGAAGAAGGAATTTCACATGTTCTAGAGCATATGGTCTTTAAAGGAACTCCAACTAGAAATTATTTTGAAATTTCAGATGAGATTGACTATCTTGGAGCAAATGTAAATGCACATACTACAAAGGAGGAAACAGTTTTTTATATAAATGCTTTAACGCAGTTTTTAGGAAAATCTGTTGATATTCTGTTTGATATTGTTACAAATTCTACAATTAATGAAAAAGAGCTGGAAAAGGAAAAGGATGTAATTGTCGAAGAAATTAAGATGTATAAGGATTCGCCAGATGATCTTGTATTTGAGATGAATTATGCAGATAGTATAAATGGGCAGTATGGAAAGCCTATTATTGGAACAGAAGCAAGTGTGAAAGGATTTAAAGCGGAAGAAATTAAAAAATATTATAGGGAAAGATATACAAAGGATAATATTTTAATTGTTGTTTCTGGAAATTTTGATAAGGATGAAATTATTCAGAAAGTGGATGAATATTTTGGAAAACTGAATGATAAAAAGGTTAATAGACGTGAAAGAATAGATTTTTCATTTAATTCTGGAAAAAAAGTTGTTTCAAAGGATATAAATCAAGTTAATATTTGTATTACACATCAAAGTGTAGACCATAATAGCAAAAATAAGATATATACTGATATTTTGTCGAGTATTATCGGGGGTTCAATGAGTTCCAGACTTTTTCAGGAAATTCGTGAAAAAAATGGACTTGCATATTCTGTCTACACATACAATCAATATTATCTTTCAGGAGGTTTGACATCAACATACATTGGAACAAATCTGGAAAATTATGAAAAGGCAATAGAAATAACACTTTCAGAATTTAGAAAAATGCGTGAAAATGGAGTAACAGAAGATGAACTTCAAAAGGCGAAAAATAAATATATGAGCAGAATTGCATTTGCAATGGAAAATCCACGTTCGAGAATGATAATTTTAGGAAATTATTATATTAGAAAAAATGAAATTTTAGATGCTGAAAAAATAAAGAATGAAATAAATGCAGTGAAACTTATAGATGTGAATAATTTCGCAAAAACTGGATATTTAACAGAAAATATTACAGTTCTCGGAAATATTGAAAATTCAAGTAAAGAATAGTTTATGATAGCTATAAATTAAAAAATAGGGTTAGGAGAAGAGAATGTTTCAAAGTCAAAGAATAATTGAAAATCTGAAAAATAATATTTTTCGTATGGATAAAATGATTTTATTAATAGTTTATGCCCTTGTAACAATTAGTACAGTATTTGTGTATAGTGCAACAAGGCAAAATGGAATGGTTGTTAAGAATATCTTATGGATTGCTATAGGAACGATATTGATGTTTATTATAGCATCATTTGACTACAAAAATATAAAACTATATATTTGGCATATCTATGGAGTTGGAGTAATGCTACTGCTGCTTGTTCGTTTTGCTGGGAAAAAAACGCTTGGGGCACAACGTTGGATTGCATTGGGGCCATTTCAGCTGCAGCCATCAGAATTTGTAAAAGTAGCAATTATTTTAGTGATTGCGTATTGGATTGTGGATAAATATAAAAATGGAATTAACAATTTAAAGGATATTATCGGTTCAATTCTTCCTGCGATACCTCTTATATTGCTTATTTTAATACAGCCCGATCTAGGAACAACACTAATAGCAATTTCTGCTTTCTTATTTATGATATTTCTATATGATGCAAATATGAAACCAATTTGGATAATAGGAATAGTGGTCATGTTATCAGTTTATCCAGTTTACAGGTTTGTTTTAAGTGATTATCAAAGGGATCGTGTGGAAACATTCTTACATCCTGAAAAAGATAAAAAAGGAAGCGGATGGCACGTAATTCAGTCAAAAATTTCAGTTGGAGCAGGAGGAGTATTAGGAAAAGGAGTATTACAAGGAAGTCAAAGCAGATTGGAATTTCTTCCTGAAGCACAGACAGATTTTATTTTTTCAGTATTATCTGAAGAATTGGGATTTGTTGGCTCTACGTTAGTTTTACTTTTGTATCTTGGACTAATCTATGAAATAATAAGGATTTCCAGGATTATACAAGATGACTTTGGCCGGCTTATACTGTATGGTATGGCAGGTGTAATATTTATGCACGTAATCGTAAATGTAGGAATGACAATTGGACTTGTTCCAGTTACGGGGAAACCGCTATTGTTTATGAGTTATGGTGGAAGTTCATTTTTGGCTTCATTTATCATAATAGGAATAGTGGAAAGTATAAAAATTCATAATAATAAATAATTTAAGAAATAGGAGAAATTTTTGGAAAAGAATGAAATTATTGTAAATTCTGAGATGGAAGGAATGCGACTGGATAGATACTTGAGGAAAAGTTTCAAAAATGAGCCGCTTAGCAGGATTTTTAGTGCAATAAGATCTGGAGATGTAAAAATTAATGGGAAAAAGTCGAAGGAAAATTATCGGTTGTTATTAAATGATAAAGTTATAATAAAAAATTTATCAATAGGAAATATTAAAAAAAGTGAGAAAGCAGAAAATAAAATAAAAAAACTGCAAATTTCTCAAAATGAGCTTGAAAAATATAAAAAAATGGTTATTTTTGAAAATGAAGATTTTTTTATTGTAAATAAGGCAGAAAAAATTCCAATGCATAAGGGAACAGGGCATAAATATGGACTTAGTGAAGTTTTTAAAAAAATTTATAAAAGCGAAAATATCAATTTTGCAAATAGACTTGATTTTGAGACATCAGGACTTGTTATTGGATGTAAAACGTTGAAGTTTTTGAGATATATTTCTGAAAAAATTAGGGAAAATAAAGTTCATAAAAAATATTTTGCGATTGTCCATAATAGAGAATTTAAAAATGAAAATGAATTTTTGAAAAGTGATTCTGAAAAAAATAAGAGTAATTTTAAAATTGAGAATTATTTGACAACAGTTGAAAATAAAGTTATTGTTTCTAAAAATCCTATTTCAAAGGAATCTAAAAAAAGTGTTACGTATTTTAAATATATAAATATTGAAAAATTGAAAAATCAAAGGGAAATATTGGATTTACTGAAGAAAAATAAGTATATTTCACTTTTGGATATTGAACTAGTTACTGGAAGAAAACATCAAATCAGGGCTCAGCTGGCTGATAAAGGGCTTTTTATAGTTGGAGACAGGAAGTATGGAATTAGGGATGGAAGTAATAGATTTTTTCTTTGTTGCTATTCTCTTTCATTTGATGAATATAAATTTTCGATTCTAGATAGGTTATTTTTTTAGAAATATCTATTTTTCAAATTTTATTCTAATGAAAATGATGTATTATATAATAGTATTATAACACCTGTTATTTAAATTTATATTCAAATTATATTAATATCAAAATAAATAATGTTATTTCTTATTTAAATAATTAGAAATTTTTATTTTTTAAAAAATTTCATATTTGGTAAGTAATATAAGAATTTGAGTAAAATAGTTATAATTTTTAAGTTTAATTTTGAAATAACTTTACTGTAAAAAATAAAATTTTTGAGAGGTGAAAAAAATGGGTTTGTTTTCAAGCAGAAAATCAAAAAATAAGTATGTTACACTTACTTCTAAGTCAAAATTGACAGTTGATATCGTGGATGACAATAAATGGAAAAAGTGTAGTCAATGTAATGAGATTATTTACAATGAGGATTTGAAAAATAATCTGAATGTATGTCCGAAATGCGGGAATTATTTTAGACTTACAGCATTTGAAAGAATTGAGCTTTTGATTGATGAAGGAACTTTTATGGAAGAAGATATGACACTTAATTCTAAAAATGTGTTAAATTTTCCAGGATATGAGGAAAAGCTGGAAGTTTCACGTGAAAAAAGCCGTATGTTAGATGGAGTCATAAGTGGAACTGGAAAAATTAATGGACTGGAAGTTAGTATTGCTGCAATGGAATTCAGCTTTATGGGTGGAAGTATGGGTTCTGTTGTTGGTGAGAGAATTACAAGAGCAATGGAACGTGGACTTAAAAAGAAAATACCTGTTGTAATAGTTTCAAGTTCTGGTGGTGCTAGAATGCAGGAGGGAATTTTATCACTTATGCAAATGGCAAAAACTTCAGGAGCAGTAAAAAAATTAAATGATGCAGGAATTCCATTTATTTCTGTACCTGTTGATCCAACTACTGGTGGAGTTACAGCTTCCTTTGCGATGCTTGGAGATGTGATTATAACAGAGCCAAATGCTTTTATCGCTTTTGCAGGGCCTAGAGTAATTGAACAAACTGTAAACCAAAAATTACCGAAGGGATTCCAAAGGGCAGAGTTTTTATTAGAACACGGAATGGTTGATATAATTTCAGAAAGAAAAGACTTGAAAACAACGATTTATAGAGTATTGGAAAAATTGGTGTAAATTTAAAAATTTTTCAAATGAAAGGATAAAAAGATGAGTATAAAAGATGAAATTAAGGAATTGGAAGAAGCAATATCGGAATTAAAGACATTTTCAGCTAAAAAAAACATTGATTTTTCTGCTCAGATCACAGAACTTGAAAAAAAATTGGAAGATAAATATAAGGATTTTGAGGAAAATGAAATGGATGCCTGGAATAGAATCCAAATCTCAAGAAATTCGCAAAGACCTTATACTTTAGATTATATAAATGAATTGACACAGGATTTTGTGGAACTTCACGGTGACAGATTGTCAAAAGATGACCACGCAATTATCGGTGGACTTGCAACAATTGATGGATATAAAATAATGGTAATCGGACATCAAAAGGGAAGAGATATTGATACAAATCTTTACAGAAATTTTGGTATGGCAAGTCCTGAAGGATATAGAAAGGCATTAAGATTAATGAGAATGGCAGAACGTTTTAAATTGCCGATTTTGACATTAATTGACACAGCTGGAGCTTATCCTGGAATAGAAGCTGAAGAAAAGGGACAAGGTGAAGCTATTGCTAAAAATCTGGCAGAAATGTTTGGATTACGTGTGCCGATTGTGTCGGTCGTAATTGGTGAAGGTGGAAGCGGTGGAGCATTGGGAATTGGAGTGGCTGATTCTATTTTGATGCTTGAAAATAGTGTATATTCGGTTATTTCACCTGAAGGATGTGCTTCAATTTTATTTAATGATTCCACAAAAGCACCAGAAGCTGCGAGAAGTTTAAAAATGGATGCGATTAGTTTAAAAAGTTTGGGAATTATAGATGAAATCATAAAAGAGCCGCTGGGAGGAGCGCATAGAAACCTTGAAGAAATGGCTCAAAACTTGAAGGCTGCAGTTGTAGAGGAATTTAAGAGAATTGATAAATATTCGTTACGAGAACTATTGAAGAAGAGATATGAAAAATATAGAAAAATTGGAGATTTTTTTGAGGAATAGCTTTTAATAATATTTTTCCTATAGATTTATTTTAGCAAGGGGTCAAGGCCCCTTGTTTTAAAATAAAAAATTATTTTATTCTTTATTTTTTGAGAAAAACTTTTTTCCAAAATGATACAAAAGATATGAAAATTTAAAGTTCAGAACACCAATTCCAGTTCCTAAAATATTTGTTAAAACGTGATTTGGAAAATATTTTTGGCTGATTTTTCCAACAATAAACATTCCAAGGCAGAATATCGCCATCCGCTTTAAATATTCTAAATTTCCCCGTAATTTAGGCTTATCTTGAAAAAATAGAATTTTTTCCACGCCGTTTATAAGTAAATTTATATTTATTGTTGAAATTATTGCTCCGACTAAATATCCAAAATAAAGTTCAACACAGTTAAAAAATATTCCTAAAAGAGGGAAAAATATCATAGTAAAAATTGAGATAATGTATGCACTTTTTATATTTGGGGGCATTTTTTCCAGCATTTCTATATTTCCTTTCTTCCTTGTTGTTTTTTAACTTAAAAATTATTTTATATTATTTATTTGCTTTATAAGCGACCAGTAGCCAGAAACAGCTCCTAAAATAAGAAAGATAACTAAAATAATTGGTTGATCTGTTTTAAATAGATATTTTTTTAGAAGCATATAAAAACCTAGCATAATTAAGATTGGCATGGAAAGAATATAGACCATATTTGTTGCAAGAGCAAAGTATTTCATTATTTTATTGTTTCTTTTATTTTTTATTTCTTTGTCTTTGTTATGTCTGCCGAGTTTTTTTTCTATTTCAAAAAGTCTTTGTTTTCTTTTTTCTTCTTCTTTTATCATTTCTTCTTTAATTAAATTATTTTCTTCATTTTCTTTTTTCATAAGTTACCCTCTTTTTATATTTTATAATTTTTTCAAGATAAAAAATATTCGACTTTCTCCAAATTCAGGGTTTGAAGCAGTATCGAATATTTCAAAGCCTTTATTTTGGACGGTTTTTATAATCCATTCTGGGTCAAAGATAAATTTATTCTGAATTTCATTGTATTTTCTGAATAGATTGTCATTTTCATTTTCACGGATGAATAAATCTATTTCTATCAGATGCTTTCTTTTGGATAATTGTTCGTGTCGCCAGATGCTTGTGTATTCTGGTTCTTCATCTAGGAAGATGTCGTTCTCAAATATTTCTGTAAAAATATCTTCAGTTACAGCGTCAAAAATTAAATATCCATCTTTTTTTAAATTTTTATTACATTTTTCGATAAATTTCAAAAATTCCTTTTCATTTTTCAAATAATTTACTGTATCAAAATTACAAACAATATAATCAACTTGGCATAAATTGCTATTTTTATTATTTTCAAAATCTACTGTATTTTCAAAATTTATAATATTTTCCTTGATAAGTCTATACCTGTCTTTTGAAAATTTTTCTCCGATTATTTTTAAATCATTTAATTTTTTCTCTGCAACTTCCAGCATTTTTTCAGATAAGTCCACTCCAACAACAGAAAATCCATCTTTAAGAAATCGTAAGACAAATTCTCCAGTTCCACATCCTAAATCTAGAACAGTTCCTTTTGTTTTTATGAATCTCTTTAAAAAATTATACCATCCATCGTAATCTACATATTTCATAAAAATATCATAAATTTCCGCAAATTGCTTGTGCATAGATCCGCTCCATTCTATTTTATATAGTTTTTTTGTATTTTTCTTACATTATACTTTAAATATTATAGTTTTACAAGTTTATATTTTTTTAATATTTTTATTAATCAGTGTAATAGGGATTACATTAGATGATATTTTCAAATTTCTTGTTAGCAAATAAACAAAATGAATTAATAATTATATTCTTTATTCAAATAAATTTCAAATTTTATTTTTAATTATTATCCTCTTCAAATTTATGAGTTTCAAAAATTCTGTCCATTTCTTTTTTAAATGTTGGAGATCCGACTAAATCATATTGCTTTTGTGTAGGTTGTTTACATACTGCCGCATAGTAAAATTCATGAATTTTGTCTTTTCCGCCATTAATATCACGAAGCCCTGTTTCACCTAGCATTTCGTTAAATTGTTTGATTGCATTTTGGACTTCAGTTAAAGTATGTGGCATTTTTTTACCATCTTTTATATAGCTTTCTTCCATGATCATAGATCCGATTGGAAGACATACAGGCACATCTTGTCCTTCTTTATTATAAAACTTTACCCATTCTTCTTCAGACATAAAAAGTACCCCTCTTTCATCTCTGTAAGGTTCTGCTATTCCTAAGGCTGAAAATGCTAATAATCCCAATAAAACAAGTTTTTTCATTTTGAATCACTCCTTTTTTTAATTATTTGTAAAAATTTATAAATCACATTAATACAATATTTTTTGGTTTTAATTTTATTGTATTTTCTAAGATAATTATACTATATCTTTCCTAAAATTCCAAATATTCAAGTTCAAAAAATTTATTTTTCAAAAAACTATTGCTAAAAGTCAAAAAAAAATATACAATATAAACATTATAAATACTTTATTTAAATAAAAAAAATGAATATAGAAGGAGAAAATATGAGATTATCAAAAGCATTTTTAAAAACATATAAGGAAGCACCAAAAGAGGCGGAAGTAATAAGTCACCAATTGATGTTAAGAGCTTCTATGATTAGACAGCTGACAAGAGGAGTTTATAGCTATTTGCCATTGGGATACAAGGTTTTGAAAAAAATTGAGAATATTGTTAGAGAGGAAATGGACAGAGCTGGGTCGCAGGAAATTTTAATGCCAGTGTTGCAACCGGCTTCATTGTGGGAAGAGTCTGGGAGATGGTTTGCTTACGGTTCGGAACTTATGAGAATGAAGGACAGAAATGAGAGAGAATTTGCATTGGGACCTACACATGAAGAAGTTGTTGCCGATATCGTGAGAAACACGATTACTTCGTATAAAGAATTGCCGTTTAGCTTGTATCAAATTCAGACAAAATTTAGAGATGAGATGCGTCCAAGATTTGGTCTTATGAGAGGAAGAGAATTCTTAATGAAAGATGCCTACAGTTTCCACTTGACACAGGAATCGTTAGATGAAGAATTTTTGAATATGAAAAATGCCTATTCTAGAATTTTGGATAGAATGGAACTAAAATTTAGAGCAGTCGATGCGGATTCTGGTTCGATTGGAGGAGATGCTTCAAATGAATTTATGGTACTTGCTGAAAATGGAGAAGACGATATTTTATACAGTGACTCATCAGATTATGCTGCAAATATTGAAAAAGCTACGAGTATCATTGAATTGAAGGAAAGTACGGAGGAAAAATTGCCGAAAGAATTGGTTGAAACGCCTAATACTAAAACAATTAAGGAATTGTCAGAATTTTTGAATATTCCAGAGGAAAAAACTGTTAAAGCGGTTATGTTGAAGGAAGTGTTGGAAGATAAGGTAAATTATGTGTTGGCACTTATTCGTGGAGATTTAGATGTAAATGAAATTAAATTGAAAAATGCAGCGAATGCTTCGATGGAATTGGAAATGATGACTGAAGAAGAATGTGAAAAATTTGGGATTGTTCCTGGATTTGCAGGATCTTATGAGAAAAAAGAAGGACTTACAGTTGTTATTGATGAAACAGTAAAATATGTGAGAAATTTTGCGTTGGGAGCAAATAAAAAGGATTATCACTTTATTAATGTTAATTTGGAAGATTTACATTATGATATAGTTGCTGATATTAGAACGGCTAGAGCGGGAGATATTTCGCCAGATGGAAAAGGTGTGCTAAAAATTGCTCGTGGAATGGAAGTTGGACACATTTTCAAATTGGGAGATAAATATTCAAAAGCACTTAATGCAAAAGTTTTAGATGAAAATGGGAAACAGCAAGTAATTCAGATGGGATGTTATGGAATTGGAGTTTCAAGATTGATGTCGGCTGTAATTGAGCAAAAACACGATGACTTTGGAATTATTTGGCCAAAATCAATTGCACCGTATATTGCAGATGTGATTATTGCTAATGTGAAAGATGAAACTCAAGTAAATGTTGCTGAAAAAATTTATGAAGCGTTGAAAAAAGAAAATATTGATGTAGTTTTAGACGACAGAAATGAGAGAGCAGGATTTAAGTTTAAAGATGCTGACTTGATTGGATTTCCACTTAAAATCGTAGCTGGAAAAGGTGCTTCTTCTGGAATTGTAGAAGTTAAGGATAGAGCGAATGGGGAAAGTTTTGAAGTTAAAGTTGAGGAAGTTGTTGGATTTGTGAAGGAGTTTTTGCTCAAATAATTCAAGTAAATCCTCATTTGAGTGGAATTTGATTTAAAATTTAAAAATAATAAAAAAGATGACTTTAGATTGATCTTTCTGAAGTCATCAATTTTTTTATTAAATAGAAATTATTTCCCAAAATAAGCTATTGCTTCAATTTCCACTAGTACGCCCTTTGGTAATTTATCTACAGCAAAAGCTGATCTTGC
This sequence comes from Leptotrichia shahii, assembly GCF_008327825.1. Classification (NCBI taxonomy): domain Bacteria; kingdom Fusobacteriati; phylum Fusobacteriota; class Fusobacteriia; order Fusobacteriales; family Leptotrichiaceae; genus Leptotrichia; species Leptotrichia shahii. Next base: position 474,114 of record NZ_AP019827.1, read on the forward strand.
TGGATATGGTTCAGTAAAATATTCTGCATAAATATTATTTACTGCCACAAAATCATTAATATTGTCTAATAATACAGTTGTTTTTATAACATTTCCTGTTGACAATCCATTATTTTCTAAAATTGCTTTTAGATTTTCAAGCACTTGTCTTGCCTGATCTTCCACTGTAACAGCTTCAATCTGCTGATTTTCCGGATTAATCGCAATTTGTCCTGAAATATACAAAAAATCTCCAGCTTTTCTAAATGCTGAATAAGGACCAACTGCTTCAGGTATTTTTTTCATTTCTTCCTCCTAAATTTTTAAATTTTACAATTTCATTTTATCATATTTTTTCAATATTAAAAAGAGATTTATCAATTTTTTTGACATTAAATTATTTTATTCTGGTGAATATCCAAAGTTTAATAAATACCTCCAGCTTTCTCCCGGAACTTTTGCAAATCCAAAATAAAGTGGAATTGTCAAGGCTTTTACTCCGATTCCAAATTTATAACTTTCCTTTACATCATTGCCAAAACTGTAACTTTTTCCAGAAATATTTGCTCTTGAATAGGTTGTATCCAAATATACAAGGTTTGATAAATTGTATTGTGCTTTTAACCTTCCTACAAAAATACTTCCGCCACGAATTTTATCAGCTGGCATTCCTGTAAATTCCAATGAATTATCAGCAGTTCTTATTCCTCCCATTTTGGGTTTATATGTTTCTGGAATGTCTTTTCCATAAGATGTCAAATAGGCTATTCCGGGAGTAATTGTTACTTTTTCGCCGATTGGAATATTAATTTCTCCACCTGTATATAGCGAATTAAATTTAGCATGTTTTGAATCTGCCAGTGTATAATTTGAGAAAAGATAGATTCCTTTTGTTGCAAAGTTAAGACTATCTCTTGTATCATAGCTTAATTTTGCTTCATAATATGGAAATGATTTTCTCACATTTTCGGTATCATTTTCATGTTTTTCCACATCTGATATTTGATAACCTCCACCGATTGAGAATAATAGATTCTTATATATTTCTACACCTATTCCTGTTCCAATTTTAAATTTTCTATTTTCAAAACTAAAATATCCATTTTTATATTTTTGATTTTTTATAATATCACGCTTATATTCAAATTCTCCATAAATTACTGTTTTTGAATTTTTTCCAAGCTCTGCAGTTGCCTTACCTTTTGCTCCATATTCATTTGCAACTGTTCCACTTACTGAATATCTAACATTTGTATTATTCAAAAGTTTACTCCCTTGGAAACCTACGTTTACAGTAGCTAAATCCTCATTATTTATATTTCCAGAAAGTGTCAAATAATCACTTGGCTTTTCCTGAACATTTATTATTAGATCGTTATTCTTCACTTCATAATAAACAGTTGTAAAATCACCATTCTGATAAATATTATTAACTATTTTTTCCATATCCAGTCTAGTTAAAGTTCCAAGTCTTTTTGGAAAAAATTTGTCAAAATATGCTCTTGTATATTTTTTGTTACCTTCTATTACAACACCAGTAATATTATACTCATCCTTCCAAGTCTGTCTAAATTCCCTTCGTTTTTCCTCTAATTTTTCATAAAGTTCAGGATTTGACAATTTTCTAATTTCATTTATATTTGCTCTTGCCACAGCCTCACCAGCTGCAATAAGTTCTTTTATCTTTGAAAAATCATAAGCTTCATATTTTTCCAAATCAGGTTTCATATATAAATCAAGCATCCGAATTTGCCGCTCAACTTCCTGTCTCCCTGCAATTGTTGTAGTATCTGTAATTACATCAATTAGATTCATTTTTGATTCATCCCTTTTTGTGAATCCATCTCCCACATTTACTCCAATTGTATAATCTGCTCCAAGTACCTTTGCATCTTGAACAGGTAAATTTCGCACTACTCCACCATCAATGTAAAGCCTTTTTCCATCTCGTATTGGAGCAAAAACTGATGGAATCGACAAACTTTCCCTTATTGCTGTTGCAATAGAGCCTTTATCAATCATTACACCTTCCCCAGATTCCAAGTCGGTCGCAACTGCTGCAAATTTTCTTGGAAATTTTTTAAAGTCTTCAACTCTCAATGCACCATAAAAGATTTCGTTTAACTTCTGACTAGCAGTTTTTCCTCCAACAACTCCACTTGGTAATTTTGGCATAAAGTTTTTTATCGGAATTACTGTACTATTTTTATCTTCAATCGAGTTCCTTACAGCTCCTTTATCTTTTCTCTCGATTTTATCATTAAAAAGACTCATCCAGTCCATACTGACTGCTATTTCTTCAATTTCCTCTGGAGTATATCCCACACTGTACATTCCTCCAATAATACTTCCCATACTAGTTCCAGTTACATATTCTATTGGCACCTTTTCTTCATCTAAAATTTTTAATATCCCAATATGAGCAAGCCCTTTTGCCGTTCCTCCGCTAAGTACTAGCCCAATTCTTCTATCTTTCTGATTAATTATACTTTCTTCATTTTCAAGATTTTTCTTAATATTTTTATTTTCAAAGTTTTCATTATTTTTCAAATCTACATCTTTTTTTAACCCGAATTTTTTTTCATTATTATCATTATCACTTTTCAAGTTTGTATTATTTTCATTTTCTAAAACAACATAATTTTCAGATTTCCAGTTTTTTTCAGTTTGAATTTTTTCATTTTCAGCCAATCCAAAAGCATTTACCAATAGAAAAATAACAAAAAAACAAATTAACTTTTTCTTTCCAGTCACTGTCTAATCTCCTCCATTCTTTATCCATGTTTTATTCATTTATAAAATTTCAAATAATTCTTCTAATTTTTTCACTTCATATTTTGGAATTATTCCTGTATCATTAATAATATTTTTCAAATTTACCCAGCAAGTATCAATCCCAGCATTTTGTCCGCCTTTTATGTCAGCCATCAAAGAGTCACCAACCATTATGGCAAGTTTTTTATCCGATATTCCCAAATATTCCATTGCATATTCAAATATTTTTTTATCAGGCTTATTAACTCCAACTTCTTCAGAAATAACAAGTTTATCAATATATTTTCCAATTGATGAATTTTTTATTCGTGAATATTGAACTTCCTTTATCCCATTTGTAATAATTCCAACTTTATATTTTGAATGCAGATATTCACACAGTTTTTCAGTCACCGTAAATGGAAAAACACTTTCTCCCAACTTTTTCAAATACAATTCACTTATCTCAACTGAATCATACTCCAAGCCAAATTCCTCAATTATTTTTTCAAACCTCAAAACTTTCAGTTTGTCCTTATCCATTTTCCCCTTTTCCAAATCCTTCCATAACTGTAAGTTTACCTCTTTATACTTCTTCCTTATTTTCTCATAATTTTCTTCCATTTTTTCTTTTTCAATCTGATTCACTTGAAAAAATCCCATTTTTTTAAATGTCTTTCTAAATGCCGAATCTTCTGTCTTTGAGTAATCAAAAAGCGTGTCATCTAAATCTATTAATACAAGTTCATATTTCATTTTTATTTTCTCCTTTCATTTTTATTCCATAGTCATTTGTAGAAGTCTAAAATTTTTAATATTTTTATTGAGTATTTCTGAAATAAAACTCTAATATTTTAAATAAAATACTGTATTTATCGAGTTTTTGCCTTATTATTTTTACAATTGCCTATTTTAATTATTTATAAAATATTATTATGCTATTTTACATTTAAATAATAAATTTGTTATAATTCCTATTTTTGATGGGGTTTAGTATTAATTATAATTTAAAATTTATTTAGAAGCGATGCTATAATTATATCACAATTTGATGAGAAACTTAATTTTAAATATTAATAAAAATTACAAAAAAGGGCAAAAATCTAACTAATGCCCTTTTTATATTTAAATTCAAAATAATTTTTTGAATTTTTTTCTATTTTAATTTATTTTTGAAAATCCTTCTAATCTTAATCTTGAATCCATTTCTTGTGAATTCATTTCTCCATTCAGGTTTGAATCTGATGTAATAGTAGTTCTAGTTGCTGAAGTTATTTCATTATTACTGTTCTGCATAAGATTTGAAAGTTCCAAATAATCATACTCAACAGCTTTTCCGTCATAATACATATTTCTAGACTTTATTTTGCTGTATATCCTTAATATAACTTGTCCATTTGAATCTTTTCCTGAATACATTCCCAAAATTTCATATAATGTTGAGTAATAATCTGTCCTTCGTCCCAATTCTGATATAAAATAGTTTTCATATAATTTTTTTATTTGCGATAAATTTTTAATTTCTGAAATATTTTTTACAGGATTAGGAAGATCGCTAACTTTTATTTCAAATTTATCATTTATAACTTTGATTTTATTAAACTTTGCTAATCTTGTGTCATAAATTGCATTAACTTGTATGACATCTCCATTTTGAATACCTTCACTTTTAGAAAGTTCAAATTTTATATTAGCTTTATCTAAAAAATTTTTTAATTTTAAATTGGAACTTTTTTTTGATTCATCTCCAGTTGCTTCTTTTGGTAAAATTTCCGCTTTAGCTTCTCCAGAAATTCCATCCACATTTACTGTATAGTAATTACTTATGTCAAATTTATCAATAAATATGTAGTTTGTTGCTACATAATATCCAATTATTGCTACTACTATCCCTATAATGATAAAAATAGTTGTATTATTATTTTTTTTATTGTTATAATTATAATTTTGATTTTCATAATTTCCATCAAAATTTTGATTGTTAAAATTATTATAATAATTTTGATCATTATAGTATGGTTCATTGTAATTATTATCTCCATTATTGCCATAATTCATATCATCATTATGTTCATCATAATTATTGTATCCATTAGAGTTTCCGTTACTATAGTTCATATCATAGCCTTGATTATTATAATTCTGATTTTTTTCATTCATACTTACTCCTATTTTTACAAAACTTTGTAAAACGATTATTTAATGCTTTTTATTTATCTATAATTTTGATTATTATAATCATTATTTGTGTTATTGTTCCAGTTTTCATTATTATAGTTGTTATTATTGTTGTTGTTTTGGTTATAATTATTATTATTATTTTTCATAACTTTATTTTTCATTGTTCTAAATTCTCTTTGTATATCTTGCATTTCAAATTTTTTATTTCTAAATATTAAGAAGAAATTTGTAACAACTGCAATTAATGAAAATACAAGAAGAACTATAAAACAAATTTTTATCATAAATATGTCTGGAGCATTATTAAGAATATTTGATAAAGCACTTGAATCCCCTTCTTCTAAACTTAATAATGAACCTGCAAATTTATCAATAAAATCTGTATATTTAATTTCAGCAATACCAGCAATGCAAAATATTATTACTGATAAATAATTTATATTTACAAATTTAGATAAATTATTTATTTTACGAAGTTTTAAGAAGATTAATATTAGTATTACAATCAAAACTATAAATATATATTTCAAAATATTACGAATAGAGAAAATTTCCAAAGAAGTAGCTGCTAATTTACCTCCAAATGCCACTAATTTTTGCATACCCATATCTCCTGAAGAATTAAGAAGTGAAAATCCTTCTTTTTGTAAATTTAAAAATTGCATATAAATCATTATTCCTTTTATTGTTATCCAAGCAACCAAACCAAATACAACCGTACTTATCCAAAACATTAATTTTAAGAATAATTTATTTTGTGGATTATCTTTTTCAAGTATTGAATCCAAAAAAGGTTTTTGATTATTAAAATTATTGTTTTGATTCATATTTGGATTATAGTTTTGATTATTTTGATTCGGATTCATATTATTGTAATTGGAACTATTATGGTTATAGCTGTTTTGGTTTTGATTCATGTTATTGTAATTTTGATTTTGGCTATTCTGGTTCGTAGGATTAAAGTTTCCATTATTTCGATTTTGGTTATTTTGGTTCATAGGATTAAAGTTTCCATTATTTCGATTTTGGCTATTCTGGTTCGTAGGATTAAAGTTTCCATTATTTCGATTTTGGTTATTTTGGTTCATAGGATTAAAGTTTCCATTATTTCGATTTTGGTTATTTTGGTTCATAGGATTAAAGTTTCCATTATTTCGATTTTGGCTATTTGGATTCATAGGATTAAAATTTCCATTATTCCGATTTTGATTATTCTGATTTCCTGTTTCAAAATTATTTTTTTCCATTTTTTACTCCTTTTAATTTTTTATTTTATTCTTTTGATAATATTAATTCAGCTAATTTTTTTTCATTAGGTGTTATTATATTTTCGCTATATGAAGTTCCTTTATACCAGCTTTTTCTTGAAAAATAGTTTTTGTATTTTTCTTTTTTAAAAATATATCCTCTTTTGGCATATATTGTATTTCTAATAATAGAAAGCTGACTGCTTGAAAAATTATTTAAATAACTCTCATTTCCTTTATTAATGACTTCGTCATAGACACGATCCAATGTTGCTAGATCTTCATCAGAACTTTGATTATTACTTGTGTTATTATTCTGAGAAGGCGCAGATGTAGATGTACTCTGATAGTTTGTCGCAGTTTCTTGAGTTATTTCATTATTTGCATTTGTACTTGTATTTATTTGAGCATTTGAAGCACCTTGTATATCTGTAAAAATGCTCTTGAATACTTTTAACATATCTTTACCGAATCTTGGGAAAATTTCTTCTTTTTCGCCCATAAATACTAAATATCTATAATTTTTTTTATCTCCTTTATATTGTCTTTCAGTTATAATTATATAATCGTCATCTTCTCTTAAAGAATAATTATAAATAAATATTTCATCTTTTTTATCAACGATTATCTCATTCTTATTATTATTTTTACTTTCAGTCTCAGTTTCATCGTTTAGACCATCTTTGATTTTTTTGGTACTCTCTGAAAAATTATATATTTTTCCAAATTTTTTTATTTTACCTGAAAATTTATTTGAAAAATCAAAATTATCTTCATACTCTCCATCTACATAGTTTACTTCTTTTATCAAGCCATTATTTTCATCATATATAATTTCATTTTCATAACCAGAATTTGATTTTGTTTTTACATATATAGCTTTATTTCCAGCTGTTTTTCCAATTTCTACATTACCATTTCTTTTTAGTTCATATACTCCTTCCATCACTCCGTTACTAAATGTAAAATATCCACTATAACCTTCATTTGTTGTAAATGTTACTCTTCCTGTAAAAAGTTGTTTATTATAGTATAACAGTTCATTTTCAATTGAAAAATTAACTGCATCTAAAGGAACTGTAATACCTGTGTATTCTTCATTAATTTGCTCTTTTTGTTTTTTTTCTTCATTTTCTTGTTTTTCTTTACTTTTACTATTCGTTTTGTTTTTGTTCCCAAAATTGAATATATTATTGCAAGATACAGCGAATATAAAAACAAAAATGAGGATTAATATTTTTAAAAGCTCCTTTTTTTTAGTTTTTAACATACACTTCCCTCCTTCTTTTTTATTGATTTTTGTTAAATTAATTTTTGATATTTTAATTTGTCTGTTGAATATTTTTTATTTAGATTATGTAATATTTTGTTTTAACTTAATTTTTCTATATAATAATATCCAACTTTTTAATAAAAGTCAATACTAAAAAAGAAAAAATTAAAGTAAGAAAATAAATGAGAATATATATTGAAAATTTGAGAAAAATATACTAAAATGATAGTGAAGATTTAACATTCAGAAAGGAGATGCGGGTGAAAGCAATTTTAAGAAAAGTATCATTATTGGCAATTACAGTTTTAACGGCAGCCTCGTTGAACGCCTCTAATATTATAGTGGGGAATCGTAACAATGCGGCAAAAGTTAATAATCAAAAAGTAACAAGAAATAGGGAGTTAAGAGGTGTATGGGTAGCAAGTGTAAGCAATATCGACTGGCCATCTAAAAAAGGACTTAGTATAGATCAGCAAAAAAGAGAATTTTTAACAATTCTTGATAATGTAAAGAAATGGAATATGAATGCGGTATTTGTGCAGGTAAAACCAACAGCAGATGCCTTTTATCCATCAAAATATTCACCTTGGTCTGAATATTTGACTGGAACTCAAGGAGTAAATCCTGGTTATGATCCATTAAAATTTATGGTGGAAGAAGCACATAAGAGAGGAATCGAGTTTCACGCCTGGTTTAATCCATATAGACTTTCGACATCTGGATCAAGAGATAAATTATCAAAGGATAATATTGGACGTAAAAAACCTGAATGGACAGTTTCTTATGGAGGACAGCTTTATTTAAATCCAGGGATTCCTGAAGTTGATGATTACGTTGTAGACAGTATTGTTGAAGTTGTAAAAAATTATGATGTTGATGGTATTCACATGGACGACTATTTTTATCCATACAAAGTTAAAGGGCAAGAATATCCTGATTCAGCACAATATCAAAAATATGGTAAAAATTTTGCAACAGTTGGAGACTGGAGAAGAGATAATGTAAATAGACTAATTGAAAAATTGCATAAAGCTATAAAAAATGAAAAAGAAAATGTGGAATTTGGAATAAGTCCATTTGGAGTATGGAGAAATGCTTCTACTGATCCATCAAGAGGTTCTGCTACAACTGCAGGTGTACAAAATTACGATGACTTGTATGCGGATATTTTACTTTGGATGAATAAAGGATGGATAGATTACGTTGCACCTCAAATTTACTGGAATCAGGGATTCAAAGCTGCTGAATATAATACGCTTGTAAAATGGTGGAGCAAATATGCTGGACAGACAAATACAGATTTATATATCGGACAAGCAGCCTACAAAGTAAACGACTGGAAAAATGCAAAGGAATTAATAAATCAAGTAAATTTCAACAGAACTTATCCAGAAGTAAAAGGAAGTATATTCTTTAGTTACAAGTCTCTGCTGACAAACCCCAAAAATGCTACAAACAGCCTAGCTCAAGGGCCTTATGCCAATATTGAAAATCAGTAATTTTTAGAAAAAACTAATTTAAAATTGAAATTTAAGAAATTAGTAAAAATCAGTATCAGAAGTGTTTTCAAGACTTGAATGATACTGGTTTTTATTTTATGTTAGATTCTATTAAACAGAAAACATATTTTATTTATTTTTTATCGCAGGGGATAAAGATTTCACCATATTTTTTGCACTTTAGCTAGTCTGCGATGTTTTTATACACTAACCAGAAAGTTTCTTACGCTTAGACAGTTTTATCGGCATATAAAAATAATCCAGCAGAAAATAAACATTCAATATTTTTTTAAAGTTTGCACTTTCTTAGGTTTTATAGTATAATAACTTATTACGAAAAAAAAAATTAGATCGAGGTGATAATGTTTTATGGTAAAAATTAATATGGATATGATCCAGACAATTGGATTGGCAGTTATTCTGCTCTTAATAGGAATGAAACTTAGAAAAAAAATTCAATTTTTTGAAAAATATTGCATTCCAGCTCCAGTTATTGGTGGATTTTTATTTTCAATAATTGTTTTTATTTTTAGGCAAACGAATGTGGCTCAAATTAAATTTGATGATACACTTCAAAAGTTTTTTATGGTAATGTTTTTTACAAGTGTAGGATTTAACGCCAGTCTTAAAGTATTGAAAAAAGGTGGTAAAAAGGTTGTCATCTTTTTATTTGTTGCAGCGGGATTATGTGTTATGCAAAATGTTGTTGCTGTTACACTTTCAAAATTTGTGGGGATTCCACCACTACTTGCATTGATGACGGGGTCTACTCCAATGACCGGTGGACATGGTACTTCAGCGGCTGTTGCACCTACAATTGAAGCTCTTGGTTCAATGTACAAAGGGGCGAATGCGATTGCAATTGCAGCGGCAACTTTTGGACTTATTGTGGGATCTGCGATGGGAGGGCCTATTGCTAGCAGACTTATTAACAAACATAAATTATTGCCTGAACATTTTAGAAAAGATAGAGTAAAACACGGTGACGAAGATATTGATGAGGAAGTTTTAAAAAGGCAAAAGCCTTATCTTGATGGAGAGCGTTTCTCAATGGCATTTTTCTATATTTTAATTGCAATGGGGATTGGTTCATATTTATCAATGTTCATTGATTATCTTATGAATTTTACAGGCTTTCAAGCACACTTTCCTATTTATATCGGACCAATGATTATCGCAGCTATCATTAGAAATATATCTGACAATGTAAAGGCTTTAAATGCTCCAATTAAGGAAATAAGCATTCTTGAAGATGTGGCGCTTAGCTTGTTTCTAGCAATGGCATTGATGACTTTGAGATTATGGGAGCTTATTGATTTGGCACTTCCAGTGCTTGTTCTATTAGTTGCACAGGTTATATTAATTTATTTCTATTTGAATTGGATAACATTTAAGGCGATGGGGTCAGATTATGATGCGGCTGTAATGGTTTCAGGGCATTGTGGATTTGGATTAGGTGCAACTCCAAATGGAATTTCAAATATGAAAGCCGTTACAGAAAAATATGTCTACTCAAAAATGGCATTTTTTGTGATTCCGATAGTTGGTTCACTATTTATCGACTTTGTTAATATTAGTATTATTACTTTATTTACACAATTTTTTAAGTAAAAAATATAACTGGAATTATTCGGTAACTATGTAATTTTATAGATAAATAAATGTGTTCAGAGATTTAAATTTTTTTGATAAGGGGCTAGATCCCCTTTTTTTAGAGCATTTACTTTTTTTAATCTATAGTTTTACTTAATTTTGTTAGTTCGAGTTTAAGAAGTTCTGAATATATTCTGTGAGGATAAAAAATAAAAGTGATTTAAATAATTTGTTGTTGTCTTGAAGAAATATGTAAAATATACTGTAAATAAAAGGTTTAATTTGAATAATAATAAAATTTGCAAAATGAATTTAATTGGAGTATAATAATGTTATGCAACAAAGTTTTTTTAATCTTTGCTCAAAGTTGAGAGAAAGGAGGGAAATTAATGAAAAATAAAATTTTTAAATTTTTAGGCTTCCTATTTCTTATGATGGTTGTCGTAAATCTGATTTTGTCAATTATTTCGACATTCTTACCAGTAAAATTTGAGTCGCCAAGTTCAGTTGTAGAAGCTCCGCATTATTTTAATTTTGTTCTAGGTGGATTTAAGTTCTCGCTTAGTCAGACAGTAGTTAATACGTGGGTACTTATGCTTGTAATTATGTTTATTGTAAGAGCTGGAACAAAAAAAACAAGTGTTGAAAATCCAAGTAAAATGCAAATTGTGATGGAAGAATACTATCACTTTATTGAAAACACTTTTTTAACTACATTTGGAAAGCATAAAAAAAATTATGTGCCGTTTTTTTCAGCATTATTTGCATTTATAATGTTTTCAAATTTAAGCACATTTTTGTTTCCATATATTATGATGGTAGTTAATGAAGATGGAGTTAAAATGGTAAAACCGTTTTTTAGAACGCCTACAGCAGATCCAAATACTACGATTGGATTATCACTTGTGGTAATTATACTTTTCCTGGCGGTATCTATAAAGCAAAGGGGACTAAGAGGATATATAAAATCACTATTTGAACCAATGTGGTTTATGTTTCCATTAAATATTGTGGATATTTTTTCAAAAGTTTTAAATACTTCAATGCGGTTATTTGGAAATATGCTTGCAGGACTTGTAATTGTAGGACTTTTGTATAGTCTTGTTGGTAGAGGTTTGCTTCAATCATTGACACATGATATGCTGAAGGGAAGTTTCTCCTTTTCAGTCGGATGGCCGATGATTATACAGCTTTATTTGGATTTGTTCATTGGTATTGTTCAAGCATTCGTGTTTACGATACTTTCATCAGTTTATATAAGTGAAGCGCTGGGTGAAGAGGAATAAAATAAAAATTACAGTCCTGAAATTCTTTTATATGTTCAAAGCTGATATTTTGTATAGATAAGAGCATTGTAGGGCAAAGTTAACTTTAATAAACAAAAAATAAAAAAATTAGGAGGATTAAAAATGGCAGGAGTAGAATTAATTAAGGCAGCAGCTTTATTAGGAGCAGGAATTGCAGCAATAGGAGGTGTTGGAGCAGGATTAGGACAAGGGATTGCAACTGGTTATGCAGTAGAAGCAGTTTCAAGACAGCCTGAAGCTAAGCAAGACATTATGCAAACATTAATTACAGGACTTGCGATTACAGAATCATCAGCAATTTATGCATTAGTAATAGCATTCCTATTAATTTTCTTAAAAGGGTAAGATTTTAAAAATAAAAAAATAGTATTTGAGTATTTTTAGAATTTAGATCAAAGTTAAATTTAAAGGAATGAAAGATTCAAGTGAATAAAAAAATTCTAAAAAGTGAAGAGTTATAAAAAAAGAAAATAGGATTAATATGTAAAATCAGGTTAATTTCTCAAAGTTAAGGAGTAAATATGGGAGGAAAATTAATAAACATCGACTTTACGATGGCTATTGAAATAATAAACTTTATAGTATTAGTCTATTTTTTTTCACGAACTTTTTCAAAAAAAATCGGTAAAGTTCTAGAAGATAGAAAAAAACTGGCTTTATCTGAAATGGAAATTGTTGAAAATGAAAAAGAAAAACTGGAAGATCAAAAAAAATCAATTGAAAAATTGAAAAAGGAATCTAAAAGACGTGCTAATGATATTTTGATAAAAGCTGAAAGACAGGCTGATGACAGAAAAGATCAAATTATATCGCTGGCTATGAGTAATCGTGAAAGAATGATGATGAAGGCGGAAGCTGATATTGAAAAAATGCGTCAAAATGCTAAATTTGAACTTCAAAAGGAAGTTGGAGAAATGGCGGTTGAACTTGCTGAAAAAATTATCAAGGAAAACATTGACGAAAAGCAGGATAAAACTATAAACAAGTTTATTAATGAGATAGGAGATTAAAATGGCTAATGATGAGATTGCAAAAAGATATGCATCGGCAATTTACAATATAGCAAAATCTTCTGAAAGTATAAATGAAGTTAGGGAAGTATTGAATATTCTTAAGGAAAATTACGCAGAGGAAGAGGAGTTCAGGAAGATTTTGGAAGATCCTCTTAAAAAATTTCCAGAAAAGGAAAAATTTTTGGAAAAATCCTTTAATCATGTATCTAGCGAAGCACTTGGAATAGTAAAATACATTGTAAGAAAACAGCGGTTATCGTTGATTGGCGATATAAAGGAATATTTTTTGAAACTTTATTATGAGGAAAATAATAAACTTCCAATAACTGCTATATTTGCAAAGGAGCTATCGGAAAAACAAAGGGATCTGTTAGTACAGAAACTTGAAAAAAAATATGGTAAAAAAGTCGTTATTAACCTTAAAGTTGACAAGGGAATTATCGGTGGAGGAATTTTAAGAATCGGTAATGAGGTTATAGACGGTTCAATAAAAAATCAAATTGATGAAATAAAGAAAAATTTTTAGAAATGGAGGTGCTTTTCTTTGAGAATCAAGCCAGAGGAAATAAGTAAAATAATCCGAAGCGAAATCGAAAATTACAAAAGTTCACTGGATATTTCCAATACTGGAACGGTTTTGGAAGTGGGAGATGGAATTGCCAGAATTTACGGATTAAGTGACGCTATGGCAGGAGAACTTTTAGAGTTTGAAAATGGAACTATCGGAATGGCACTAAACTTGGAAGAAAGTAACATTGGAGCAGTAATTTTTGGAAAAACACAAGGAATAAAGGAAGGAAGCATAGTAAAAGGATTGGGAAAAGTAGCTGAAGTTCCAGCTGGAAATGAAATGCTTGGAAGAGTAGTTGATGCACTTGGAAATCCTATTGATGGAAAAGGTGCAATAACAGCTGACAAATATATGCCAATTGAAAGACAGGCTTCAGGAATTATCGCAAGAAAGCCAGTTACACAGCCTATGCAGACTGGGATAAAAGCAATAGATGGAATGTTCCCGATTGGAAAAGGGCAAAGGGAATTAATAATTGGAGATAGACAGACTGGTAAAACAGCAATTGCAATTGATGCGATTATAAATCAAAAAAATAATGATGTTTTGTGTATTTATGTAGCAATTGGACAAAAGAGATCGACGGTTGCACAAATTTATAAAAAATTGGAAGAAGCTGGGGCATTGGAATATACAATTATTGTTGCGGCAACTGCTTCAGAATCAGCACCGCTTCAATATTTAGCGCCATATTCAGGGGTTGCTATGGGTGAATATTTTATGGATGAAGGAAAAGATGTACTGATAGTTTATGATGACTTGTCAAAACATGCTGTATCTTATCGTGAAATGTCATTATTGTTGAAACGTCCGCCAGGAAGGGAAGCGTACCCGGGAGATGTTTTCTATCTTCACTCAAGACTGCTTGAAAGAGCGGCAAAATTAAGCGATAAACTAGGTGGAGGTTCAATTACAGCACTTCCAATCGTAGAAACACGTGCTGGAGATATTTCGGCATATATTCCAACAAATGTTATTTCAATAACAGACGGACAAATATTTTTGGAAACAGATTTGTTTAATTCAGGATTCAGACCAGCCATAAATGCAGGAGTTTCTGTGTCACGGGTTGGAGGAGCAGCACAAATTAAGGCTATGAAACAAGTTGCTTCAAAAGTGAAGCTGGAACTTGCACAATATAATGAATTGCTGGCATTTACACAATTTGGATCAGATTTGGATAAGGCTACAAGGGATCAGCTTAACCGTGGATCTAAAATTATGGAAGTTCTGAAACAGCCGCAATACAGTCCATATAGAGTCGAAGAACAGGTAATTTCATTTTATTGTGTAACAAATGGATATTTTGACAATGTTCCAAATGAAAAATTGAGAACATTTGAGAAGGATTTAATAGAAGCAATTAGAAATGATTCAAATATTTTAAGTGAAATTTTAGAGAAAAAATCACTGGATGATAACTTGAAGAATAAACTTGACGAATTTATAATTAATTATAAAAAAGAATATGTCTGGTAAAGCAGGTGAAAATATATGGCAGCAAATATGAAGGAAATAAAAGAACGTATTGACAGTGTAAAAAATACCAGTCAAATTACAAATGCGATGAACATTGTATCTTCTACTAAATTCAAAAGATTTCAAGTTCTTACTTTAAAATCAAGAAACTATGCACGTGCTGTAAATGAAGCCTTTGATAATCTAGTTGCAAGCCTTACAGGAAATAAATTTGTAATTTTTGATGGAAAGTCCGAAGTTAAAAAAATTGGAATTATTGTGATGACATCGGATAGAGGACTTTGCGGAAGTTTTAACTCAAATACTTTTAGAAGGCTTGAAAGTATGAAAAAGGAGTTCCAAAAGGAAGGCAAAGAAGTTTCAGTTGTAACAATTGGAAGAAAAGCTAAAGAATATTGTAAAAATCGGGATATTAATGTAGATAGTGAATATACGCAAATGATTCCCGAAACAATGTTTGAAACTGGAAAAAATATTAGTGAAGATGTTGTGCAGTTTTATTTGAATGATTTTTATGATGAAGTTTATATGATTTATTCAAAGTTTGTATCAGCAATTGAGTATAATATTCAAGTGGAAAAATTGCTTCCGATTGAGAAAAAGGAAGGATTGCCAACGAAGGAATATATATTTGAGCCATCAGAGGAAGAAGTATTGAATTCATTTGTACCGCAAGTACTAAATATAAAATTGTATCAATCGTTGCTTGAAAATTCGGCAAGTGAACATTCGGCTAGAATGTCGGCGATGAAACAGGCTAATGATAATGCTTCTGAAATGATAAAGAACTTGGAAGTGCAGTATAATCGTGAAAGACAAGGACAAATAACACAGGAACTGACAGAAATAATAAGTGGTTCATTAGGTGTGCAGTAATTTTATAATTAATAGAAATATTAACCAAAATAAAAGCGCAGAATTTTAAGAAGGAGGTTAGACTTAACCTATGAATAAAGGTAAATTAGTTCAAGTAATTGGACCGGTTATTGATGTAAAATTTGAAAAGCAGTTACCGGATATTTACAATGCACTTGAAGTATATAATGAAAATGGCGAAAGATTAGTAGCTGAAGTTCACTCACATAATGGAAATAATGTTGTAAGAGCAGTTGCAATGTCTGGAACCGAAGGATTAAGACGTGGGCTGGAAGTTATAGATACTGGTAAACCAATTCAAGTTCCCGTTGGAAGATCTACACTTGGAAGAATTTTCAATGTACTGGGAGAAACAGTTGATGATGGAGAAAAACTTGATACAGATGTTTTAAGGGAATCTATCCATAGGGATGCTCCGTCATTTGAACAACAAGGTACTGATTCGGAAATATTGGAAACAGGAATAAAAGTAGTTGACTTGTTAGCTCCATACCTAAAAGGTGGAAAAATTGGACTGTTCGGAGGGGCAGGAGTTGGAAAGACGGTATTAATTCAGGAATTAATTAATAATATTGCGAAAGGGCATGGAGGACTTTCTGTATTTGCAGGAGTTGGAGAGCGTACACGTGAAGGACGTGATTTGTATAATGAAATGACTGAAAGTGGGGTTATCGACAAGACAGCGTTAGTGTATGGACAAATGAACGAGCCGCCTGGAGCAAGATTAAGAGTTGGACTTACAGCACTTACAATGGCAGAATACTTTAGAGATAAAGAAGGACAAAATGTACTTTTATTTATTGACAATATATTCAGATTTACTCAAGCAGGTTCAGAAGTATCAGCCTTGCTTGGAAGAATGCCGTCAGCCGTAGGATATCAGCCAAACTTGGCAACTGAAATGGGGGCATTGCAGGAAAGAATAACATCAACAAGTACAGGTTCAATTACATCAGTTCAGGCTGTATATGTGCCAGCAGATGATTTGACTGATCCAGCTCCAGCAACGACATTTGCTCATTTGGATGCGACTACAGTATTGTCGAGACAAATTGCATCGCTTGGAATTTATCCAGCAGTAGATCCGCTTGATTCAACTTCGAGAATACTAGAACCAGAGATTGTTGGAAATGAACATTATAAAATTGCAAGGGAAACTCAGAAAGTATTGCAAAGATACAAGGAATTACAAGATATTATAGCAATTCTAGGAATGGATGAACTAGATGAAAATGATAAATTGACAGTAAACCGTGCCAGAAAAATTCAAAGATTCTTTTCACAGCCGTTCTCTGTTGCAGAACAGTTTACAGGAATGAAAGGAAAATATGTTCCATTAAGAGAAACAATACGTGGATTTAAGGAAATTTTGGATGGGCTTCACGACGATTTGCCTGAACAAGCATTCCTGTATGTTGGAACAATTGACGATGCAGTTGCAAAAGCAAGAGAATTAATGAGTGAATAATTAATTTTAAAAATTATATTAAAGAAAGCAGGGATTTACCGTTCCCTGTTTTCCCATAAATTTTTTTAAATTTGTAAAAATCACTTTTAAATGGAAGGAGGCTTTATGGCAACAGAATTTATTTTGGAAGCAGTAACTCCAGAAAGACTTGTTTTTGAAAAGCCTGTTGAATTTGTGAAATTACGTACAGAAAGTGGAGATATCGGAATACTTGCAAAGCATATTAATTATATAACAGCTATTGGTGCAGGAGAAATGCTTGTGCGTGAAAAGGACAAGGAAGATGTGACATATTATCTGGAGGGCGGATTTTTAGAAGTTAGACAGGATAAAGTTGTTATTCTGGGAGTAAATATAGTTGAAGCAACTAAGGCAGAAGCTGAGAGAATGGCAAGGGAAGTTGCTATTGAAAAGGCAAAAAATCAAAAAATAAAGGAAGATCGGGATATTTTAGGAACGAAAAAGCGTATTCAGAGTAATTTGAGCAAAAAATAAATTTTAATTTTCTAAAAAAATGTGATATAATATATGTAAGATATAGTTAATTAATTTTAAAATTAATTTAAATAAAAACTCGAACTTCTACAAAATTGTATTAATATAAATTTTAAAAAAGGTTACTATAATTTATAATAAATTAATGTAAAGGTGGTATGGGAATGGAGCAATTGAAAAAAAATAGAACAAGAACATTTTATAGAAATTATGCTAATGAAAAATTAATTGGAAATAAAAATAACAAAGAATTGAAAAAACTGGAAAGATTTGTCTCAATGGAAGTTATTGAGAAAGAAATTATTGAAAAAATTTTGATAAAATACTTTTTTATGAAAAGAAGCAGAACATTTTATAGAAATTTTGCCAATAAAAAATTATTTGGAATTTTAGGGAGAAAATATAGAAAACTTATTAAAGCTATAGATTTTAACTATGAAAAAATTTCGCCAGATCAAATAAGACGTAGATATGTAGAAACTGAAATTAACCGTTCAAAATTTGCAAAAGGTGTGGAATTTGATGGTAAATCTAATCATGAAGATATTTACTTTGACAAGGCTCCATTACCAGCAGCATATTTTACAGATGAACTTATCCTAATGCCAAAAAACCCTACAACATTATACGTTTATTGGGAAATTCGTGATGATACATTTGAAAGATTAGCCGTAGATAACGGAGTTATTGATAATGTAGTTATAAAACTGTTTAAAGACGGATATGAATACAGAAAGATTATAAGACATGAAAGAATTGGTTCACATTATATTACTGAAATTGATGCAAATCAAAATTATGAAGCATCTATTGGATATGAAGATCAGTATGGAAACTTCTCAGAAGTAGCTCACTCAGCAGAAGCTATTGCACCAAATGACAAAGTTTCAGACAATATTGATTTACTATGGGGAACTGTAAAATTTGACGAAAATACAAATCAGCTTATAAAATACATAAATACACCAGTTTCAACACCAGAAGGAAGGGAACTTTTAGGAGTGCCTGCTGATCTTGACTTGGATGAAAATGATGAATTTATAATTGAAGTTGTGGAAAGACTAACAAAAGTAGGAGCTTCAGAATCATTGATTGAAAGAAAAGTGATAAAAGGTAAATTACCTCATCTTAAACTTGATATGAGCGGTTCAAGAAGCAGCTAAAATATTTTTAAAATAAATTAAAATAAAAAGGAAGGGGATAAAATGGCTATTTTAAATATGTTGCATGCTTGTTTACGTGTAGAAAATTTGGAAGCGTCTATTGAATTTTATGAAAAGGCATTTGGATTTAAAGAAAATCGCCGTATGGATTATCCAGAACATAAATTTACTATTGTTTACTTGGCTCTTCCAGATGAACATTTTGAAATTGAATTAACTTACAATTATGGCCATGGACCATATACGATTGGTGATGGTTTTTCACATCTTGCAATTGCTTCGGATGATTTGGAAGGAGATAATGAAAAACATAAGGCACTTGGATATGAAACAACTGATATTAAGGGATTGCCTGGAAAACCAGGGCATTATTATTTTGTAACAGATCCAGATGGTTACCGTATGGAAGTAATTCGTGCAAAATAAAAATATTAAGTAATAGTAAATAGTAACCATGATAAAACAATATAAAAAGACCGAGGTTTTCGGTCTTTTATAATAGTGTTAAAAAATTGAACTTGAAATTATAAGGAGGTTGTTAAATGAAAATAGTAGTTTATGGTGCTGGAGTTATGGCACAATATGTGAAAGAATCTGTAATAAATTCTGGAAATGAATTTGTTGGATTGATTGATCCGCTTGGAAATGGAGATTTTAAAAATTTGAAGGAAAATGATGTGGATTTTGATGCAATTATAGATTTTTCACATTTTAGCCTTTTGGAAGATGTGCTGGAAGCGGGAATTAATAAAAAAGTTCCAGTATTAATCGCTACAACTGGACATTCTGAAGCTCAAATAAAGGAAATTGAGGAAGCATCAAAACAAATACCAATAATTAAGGCAACAAATACTTCGGTTGGGGTAAATATTGTCAATGAAATTGTAGCTTTTGCAACAAAATTATTAAAAGATTTTGATATTGAAATAGTTGAAAAGCATCATAATAGAAAAATCGACGCTCCAAGCGGTACGGCAAACACTTTGCTGGAAATTGTGAAAGAAAGCTTGGATAGCAATGGAAAAGATTACAGAACAGTTTATGGAAGAGAAGGGCATAGTAAACGTGCCGAAAAGGAAATAGGAGTTCATGCTATTCGTGGTGGAAACATTGTGGGAGAACATACTGTGATTTATGCTAAAAATGATGAAATAATTGAGATAAAGCATGAAGCATTGTCAAGAAAAATGTTTTCAGATGGTGCAGTTAGAGCTGCAGAATTTCTTTTTGGAAAAAAGGCAGGGCTTTATACCATGAAGGATGTACTGGGATTGTAGAGAAAAAGTTGCTTTAAAATAAAGCAAAAAAATTTTGAATGTTTTATTTTGATTAATTTAAAGCAACCTAAGTGTATAATAAAATTTATAGTTTTTGATAATCTAAATATAAGAAAAAATGGAAAAATTAGAGAAAATGTGCTATACTATAGTAAAGTTGTTTTAAAGCCGAATTTATAAGAGATATATAAATGCGACAAGAGAGCTAAGAGTAACCACAGGAACTATGGGGATAGCTTGGTAAATTTAGTTGGCTATTAAAGACATCTATTACCCAAGAATTCTGTATATAAAGAGCAGAAAGTTCAGATTAAAAAGATTCAGATATATAAATTAGGAGGAAATTTATTATGAAAAAAAGTATTTTTGCATTATTTGCAATTTCTATGACAATGTTTGCGGCTGGAGAAACTAAGAAAGTTCACGAAAAAACAGCAAAACTTCAAAAGGATTCTTATTGTAATATTCCAAAGGAATATGGCGAATTTAAAAAAATAAATGCTAAAGATTCTAGAGTAGATGTAAACTTTGAAAAGTGTGTATTTGATGGGGAAACTTATGAAAATGTAAAAGTTGGAGTGCTAGTTCAGGATATTGAAAAAGCTAAAAAATACTTGAAAAAATATAAATATATGCATCTGAAGGCAGGTAAAGATTTAGTTTACAATTCAAGTGATAATAGTTATTATTATACTGGTTCTTGGGCTTTTAACAATGATAAGGCATATCCAACAGTATTTGACGGAAAATAGTAAAAAAAGTTTTGAGAACGTATAAATACGCTTCTAAAATAAAATTAAGAAAAGGAGAGGAATGTATGATTAGAAAAATATCATTATTAATGTTGTCGTTTCTAATGGTAATGATGACAGGTGTGATATCATACAGTAAGGAATATAAGATGAAAGTGAAAATTATGACTGAAAAAGGTGATATAAATATTAATTTATTGCCTGAAAAATCGCCTGTAACGGTGGCAAATTTTGTGAATTTGGCTAAAAAGGGATATTATGATGGATTAAAATTTCATAGGGTAATTGATAACTTTATGGCTCAAGGTGGAGATCCTACAGGAACTGGTGCTGGAGGACCTGGATATCAGTTTGAAGATGAAGTTGACAATGGACTGAATTTTTCAAAAGCAGGAAAACTAGCTATGGCAAATGCAGGGCCTGGAACAAACGGAAGTCAATTTTTTATTACAACTGTTCCGACAGAATGGTTAAATGGTCATCATACAATTTTTGGAGAAATTGTGTCAGATAATGATTTAAAAGTTGTAAAAAAATTAACTAATGGGGATATAATGAAAAAAGTTGTAGTTGAAGGAGATGTTGATGCATTTCTTAAAACGCAAAAGAATAGAGTTGACAGTTGGAATAAAACATTGAAACAAAATTTTCCAAACAAATTTTAATTGAATAAATTTTAAACTAGAAAGGACAAAAATATGGCAAAAGAAAAAGTAGTTTTAGCATATTCAGGTGGACTTGACACGTCAATTATCATACCTTGGCTAAAAGAGCATTATGACTTAGATGTAATCGCATGTTGTGTTGATGTAGGACAAGATGATGATATGGAGGCAGTAAAGGTAAAAGCCATTGAATCAGGTGCTTCAAAAGTTTATGTAGAAGATAAAAAGGAAGAGTTTGTAAGAGATTATGCATTTCGTGCATTAAGAGCGGGAGCAGTTTATGAAAACAAATATCTTTTGGGAACTTCAGTTGCAAGACCTTTGATTTCCAAGGCATTGGTAGATGTAGCTCATAAGGAAGGGGCGGCATATATTTGTCATGGATGTACTGGAAAGGGGAATGACCAAGTTAGATTTGAAACTGGTGTATTTTCATTAGATCCGACATTAAAAATAATTGCACCTTGGAGAATTTGGGATATTTCTTCAAGAGAAGATGCCATTGACTATGCACAAAAAAAAGGTATAAAAATAAGTGTAACAAAGGAAAAAATTTATTCAAGAGATCAAAATTTATGGCATATCTCACATGAAGGTGGAGATATTGAAAATCTTGAAAATGAGCATAAGGAAGATGTTGTATATATGATGATAACTCCTCCTGAAAAAGCCCCAGATAAGCCAACTTATGTGGATATTACATTTGAACAAGGCTGGCCTGTAAAAGTAGATGGCGAAGCTCTAGAGCCTGTGGAATTATTGAGAAAATTAAATAAAGTTGCTGGAGAAAATGGTGTTGGAGTAATTGACATTGTAGAAAACAGACTAGTTGGAATGAAATCAAGAGGGATTTACGAAACTCCAGGTGGAACATTGCTAATGGAAGCATTAAAGGAATTAGAAACTTTGATTCTTGATAAAGATACTTTTGAATTTAAAAAATTAGTATCACAAAAATATGCGAGTATCGCATATTCAGGACAATGGTTTACACCACTTAGGGAAGGGCTTGATGCATTTGTAGATGAAACTTCTAAAAATGTGACTGGTACAATAAAATTAAAATTGTATAAGGGAAGCATAAAAATTGCTGGAAGATTTACTGATTTTGCATTGTATGATGAAGAGATTTCTTCATTTGGTGCGAGTGAATTGTATAGTCATAAGGATGCAGAAGGATTCATTAAATTATTCTCACTTCCAAATAGAATTAGATCTTATAAAAAACATAAATAAATTTTTTTTAAGAATTTCTAGAATTAGAAAATTTTAGGAATTCTTTTTTTGTACTTTTTATTTTTCCAAGAAAATCAATTTATTTTTTCAATTTTATTATAGAAAAATTATTTTAAAACTATAACTTTTAGGGTTTTGCTATAACTAAAATTTATTACAAATAAAAATAAAAAAGTATAGTTAAAAATTTTACAAAATGAATTTTTTGTAGTACAATATAAAAGAATTGATAATACAAATGTTACTTTTTATTTAAATAGCAACTTTATTATAAAATTTTATTTTTCAAAAGTATAATTTTTTTATTAAAAATTTTTGTTGTGAAATTGAATAAAAATAGAAAACATAAAATTGAAAAAGAGTGTATTAATAGAATTTTGTAAACTTTTAAAAATAATAAAAATAATTTAAATTGGGAAGATTTATGAGAATAAAAGATTTATTTGAGAAAAAGAAGCATTTAATTTCCTTTGAAATTTTTCCGCCAAATAAGAATTTTTCTGTGGAAAAATTAAAGGATGTAACAGATGAATTGGTACAATATAAGCCTGATTTTATTAGTGTTACTTATGGTGCAGGTGGAAAGACTAAAGGTGGGACTATTGAAATGGCTTCACATATTAAAAATAATTTGAAGACGGAAGTGTTGGCTCATTTGACTTGCGTTGGAAGTAAAAAAAGTGAAATTAATGATTATTTGCAGGAGGCTAAAAAATGCAATATCAAAAATATTTTGGCACTTCGTGGAGATGTTCCGCAAGGGGAAACAGAAGATATTTATAATAAAGGGGATTATAAATATGCTTCAGAGTTAATTAGTGACTTGAGAAAAAATAGTGAATTTAATGATTTGTCAATTGGGGGCGCATTTTATCCTGAAACTCATTATGAAAATAATGATTTGGTTGACTTATTTCACTTAAAGAATAAAGTTGAAGCTGGTACTGACTTTTTGGCTTCACAAATGTTCTTTGACAATGATGTTTTTATAAAATTTAAGGAACAGGCTGAAAAATTGGATATAAAAGTTCCACTAATTGCAGGAATCATGCCAGTTACAAATGCGAAACAGATAAAAAGAATTATAGAATTGTCAAAATGCTCTGTACCTGAAAAACTGGATAAGTTATTGGAAAAATATGGAGATAATCCAGAATCTATGAAAAAAGCGGGAATAATGTATGCAAGTGAGCAAATTATAGAATTACTGGCTTACGGAATTAGAGGAATTCACATTTATACGATGAATAAACCTGAAATTGCTAAAGAAATTATGAAAAATATTGAATTTGCAAGATAAATTTAATAAAAAATTTATCAAACATAACAATTAGGATGCAAAGTAGGAGGTAACGTTATGTCTATAAAAAAAGTTTTAACAATTGCAGGATCTGATACAAGTGGAGGAGCTGGAATACAAGCGGATTTGAAGACTTTTCAAGAAAGAGGAGTTTATGGGATGAATGCCCTTACAGTTATTGTTACCATGGATCCAAGAAATAGATGGGCACATAAGGTTTTTCCAATTGAAGTGAGTGTTATTAAAGAGCAAATTGATACTGTTATAAATGGAATTGGAGTAGATGCATTAAAAACTGGAATGCTTCCAACAGTGGAAATTATCGAATATGTGGGATCTGTTTTAAAGAATTTGAAAAATCCGATTGTTATTGATCCTGTCATGGTTTGTAAAGTAACTAGCGGATCGACTAAAAATCTTTTTCCAGAAAATGTAGATGCAATGAAAAAGTATTTGCTACCTTATGCAACTGTCGTTACTCCAAATCTATTTGAAGCAGCAGAGCTAGCTGGAATGGAAAGAATAGATACAATTGAAGAAGCAAAGAAAGCAGCTAAAAAAATATGTGATTTGGGTGCTAAAAATGTTGTAATCAAAGGAAGAAAGTTTTTTGCAGGAGATAAATCTGTAGATATTCTATACGATGGGAATAATTTTGAATTTTTTGAATCTGAAAAAATAGATACAGAATGGAATCATGGGGCAGGATGTACATTTTCGGCTTCAATAACCGCAGAAATTGCCAAAGGAGCGACAGTATCTCAGGCAGTTGCCACAACTAAAAAATTAATAGCCGAAGCCTTGAAGCAATCTTTTAAATTAAATGATTATACTGGACCATTAAACCATAAGGCATTTGCATTAAAATAATATTTTGAAGTATAAAAAACTAAAGGATAAAAATAATTTGGAGAAAATTTATTGTAATTGGATTTTACAGTTAGTTTTCTCTTTTTTTATTTATCTTAAAATTTTAAATGTTTTCTTGTAATACTATTTCAGAACTGATTATAAATTCTTTTGAAAGGGGTCAAGGCCTCTTGTTAGTATTTTTAAACGAGATTTAGTATAGGAACTTTATTTTTGATAATTTTTTCAAAATATAGTATAATGTAAAAGTAAATCAAATATTGAATAAAATTAGGAAATAATATAATTTTTTATGAAATAAAAAAACAAAAAATTATAAAAGTAAAGACTATGAAAATTAAGGACTTTTAGCGAAAAATAATAGAATTTGTGTTAATTGGAGTTTTAGACTTTTATAAATGATGATTGATAAAAATTGATAAGGAGGAAAAATGATTTATTTAGATAATTCTGCTAGCACAAAGCCGTATAAAGAAGTTATAGATGTGCTAGTTCAGACAATGGAGGAAAATTATGCAAATGCTGATGCGATTCATGATTTTTCTCATAAAATTCTTTTAAAAGTAAAAAGAGCGAAAAAAATTGTGGCTGATTATCTAAAGGTGGAAGCTGACAGAATTTTCTTCACGGCAGGTGGTGGAGATGGAAATAATCTTTTGCTGCAAGGGATTATTAATGCAAATTCTCGTGTAAAAAAGCATCTAATTACGACAAAGATTGAGCATCCATCTGTATATGAGATATTTAGACATTATGAAAATGCTGGTTTTGAAGTTGATTATCTGGATGTTGACAGGGATGGATTTGTAAATTTGCAGCAATTGGAGAATATGATTCGCAAAGATACAATACTAGTTTCTGTGGGTGCTGTAAATAGTGAAACAGGGGCAATTCAGGATTTGGAGAAGATTTCTAAGATTATTCGGGATAAAAATAGAGATACGTATTTTCATACTGATTTTGTGCAAGGATTTGGATGTACAAATATAAAATTTGATAAAATTCCTGTGGATGCAATAACGGTAAGTGGGCATAAAATTCATGCACCAAAGGGAATCGGGGCAATTTATGTAAACAAACGTGTTAAAATTACTAATGTAGTTTTTGGTTCAAATGCGGAAAATGGAATTGTAATGAGAACGATGCCGACAGAATTGATTCTAGCATTTGCAAAGGCTGTGAAAATTTTGGAAAAAGAAGATAAAAAGGAAATGGAACATTCTCAAAAGATAAAAAAAATGCTTGCAGATAAAATATGTGAAGAAATTACCGATGTTAAGTTAAATTCTTTGCTTGATTTGCAAAAATCAAGTCCAAAAGTTCTGAACATCTCTTTTAGAGGGACAAAGGGCGAAGTGCTGACACATTTTTTAGGAATGTATCAAATTTATGTTTCCACAGGCTCGGCTTGTTCTTCTAAAAAAGGGAATAGCAGAATACTTGAAGTTATGGGACTTACCCAATCGGAACTTGATGGGGCGATAAGATTCAGTTTTTCAAGTGAAAATACAGAAGAGCAAATTGATGAAGTTGTAAAAAGGCTGAAGGAAAGTGTAGAAAGAATTAGGAAAATGAAGTAAAATTTATAAAATATAGGAAGGAAAAAAATGAACAATTATACTGACAAAAATTTATTAAATGCGGTGGGACTTTCTTATGGGGAGTTATCGCTAAAGGGGAAAAATAGAGGACAGTTTGAAAAAAAATTGCGAAATAAAATTAATAAAGTGTTAAAAGGATTTGATTACCAATTATTTGATGACTTGTCAAAATTATATGTTTTAATAAATCCTGAAAACTTAGAGGAAATAACGGATAAATTAAAAAAAGTTTTTGGAATAGTTGGGCTTAATCAGTCAGCAAAAGTTGAAAGAAATGATGAATTTATTAAGGAAAAGGTGTTGGAATTTTCAAATTATGCTTATGAACAGGGGGCTAGGACATTTAAAATAAAAGTTAATAGAAGCAACAAGGGATTTGAGAAGAAGTCTATGGATTATGCACGTGAATTGGGAGCTTATGTACTTGTAAACAGTCGTTTTGAAAAGGTTAAGATGAAGGATCCTGATGTTATGATAAATGTTGATATTAGAAAAAATGTTTATATTTATACAGATAGAATAAAAACTTATGGCGGGCTTCCACTTGGGTCGACTGGAAAAGGGCTTGTGCTTTTATCTGGAGGAATAGACAGCCCTGTTGCTTCTTTTATGATGGCCAAAAGAGGAATGCGTCTGAATTTTGTAACATTCCATAGTTTTCCGTTTACAAGTCAGCAGGCTCTTGAAAAGGTGAAGGAACTGACAGATATTTTGTCACTTTATGTTGGGAAAACAAGACTTTATTCACTAAATATACTAAAAATTCAGGAAGCAATAAATACACAGACAAAAAAAGATCTGGCTACAATTTTAACAAGACGTGTTATGATGCGTCTGGCTGAAAGGATATCAAATACTATGCAATATCAGGCTTTAATTACGGGAGAAAGCCTTGGACAAGTTGCTTCTCAAACAATGGGAGGACTTACTTGTACAAATGCCTCAGTAGAAAAACTACCAGTATTTAGACCGCTTATTGGAATGGATAAAACAGAAATAATAGAAATTGCAAAGGAAATAGAAACCTATGAAAAATCTATTGAGCCTTATGAGGATTCATGTGTAATTTTTGCACCAAAACATCCAGTTACAAATCCTAAGTTGGAGGATGTGCTGGCTGAAGAGGCAAAAATTGAAAATTATAATGAAATTATGGATGAAATTTTTGAAAAAAGGGAATATTTTAATTTTGGATAGAAATTACAATAGAGTTATTTTCAGTTTAGATAATCGTAAAAATAAAAAAAATTAGAAAATTTAATAATAAAGAATAAAAGTTGTTGCGTTATAAGAAGTTTGCTGATTTTTATAAATAATTATTTAAAAAAAATAATAGTGGAGAAATTTATGAAAGAAAAAAAAGACTTAAAAGTAAAGAAGGAAAAAAAAGAAGTAGGATTGGAAAAAAGAATTGCTGAGATTAAAAAGATAATTTATTTAATATATAGAAATTATCGAGATGGAGAAACTCAAATACTTGCTATTTCTCTGACTTATTATTCACTTCTTGCAATTTTTCCTGTAGTTGCCCTTATATTGGGAATTACAAAGGGATTTGGGATGGATAAGATATTTATTCAGAAATTTTTTGAGTTATGGCCTGGAAATAATAGCTTTTTAAAAGTAATTGTGGATATAGCTCAAAGGCTGCTTTTATCAACTGAAAGCAGTATATTAACTGGAGTTGGGATTGTAATTTTAATTTATTCTGCGGTAAAAGTGCTTATAATGCTTGAAAATTCATTTAATAAAATATGGAAAATAAATAAAAAAAGATCGCTTACAAGAAGAATAGTTGACTATGTTGCAATTATATTTTTAGGACCGATATTTTTTGTTTTATTATCAGCATTAAATTCAGTTGCAGTTGAAGAAATGGTAAAAAAATTTCCAAATAATGTTATTTTAACAAATTTATTTATTGGATTTTTTGGGCCTGCGACTTATATCATTTTATTTAGTTATTTATTTTACATTATTCCAAATACAAATGTAAAAGTTAAACCAGCAATTTTTGCAGGAATTGTTACAACTGGACTTACTTTTGGATGGAAATTGCTATTTTTACTATTGCAATCTTCAATTACAAAATATAACATAATTTATGGAAGTCTTGCATTAATTCCAATTTTTCTAATTTGGGTGCAGTATGTCTGGGTGACAATTTTACTTGGGGCTCAAATAGCCTTTTCAATACAAACTTCAGATGAATTTTTGTATAATGAAAAAATTGAGATGCCGATAAAGGTAAAAAGGGAAGCGGGAATACTGATTTTGTCGTTGATTATTAAGAATTTTGTAGAAAAAAAAGAAGCCTTTACATATCAGAAATTAACTGACAGGCTTGGAATGGAAGTATTTTTTATAAAAGAAGTGCTTTCTGATCTTGAAAAAATGGGATTTATAAATGAAGTATTCTATGACAAAAATTCAGATAGCCAATATCAAGTTGCCTATAGTCCCGAAGCTATAACAATTAGAGAATTTATGAAAAAATTTGATACTAAAAATATTGAACATTATGAAAATATTTTTGATAATTTAAATGAAGAAGATCGTAAATTACTTGAAAAAATAAGAGAAAAACTGGCAATGAAAAAAATTGAAAATCCAGAAAACGAGAACGTAAGTAAAAATGAAAGTGAAAATGGGCTTTCAAAGCAGAAATCGCCACTTTCAGAAGCAGGATATACTGAAAATTTAGAATATCCTATGAAATCAAGAAAACCAGAAGAATTAAAAATAGATTTTCAAATTTCAAAAGAATCAAAGCAAAAGGATGAAAATATTCAAACAAAAAATTTGCAGGAAACTGTGAAAAAAGAAATAATAAATTTTGAAAATGAAGAGCAGAAAATCGAAGAAGAATTGGATGAAGTAAAATTAGAAAATTCTGAAAATAATGGAAAAAAGGTTAGATATGAAGATGGGACTTGGAAATTTTTCTAATGGCATATAAATAACTAAAAAAAGGAGAAATAGGAAATGATGCTGATAATATTGGCGATTATTATAAATATTGCTATAATGGCTATAATAATTATTTTTTTTATTAAAAAAAATAATGAGAATTTAGAAAAATTAATGTCAAGTCAGATTAGCGAAAATAATCGAAAATTTGATGAAATTGAAAAATCAATAAATTTAGGTACGAAAAATAGCTTACTTGAAGGAACAGGTAATATTAGGATACTTTTGGCGGAAAATAATGAAAAATTGCTTTTGAGATTTAATGAGCTTGGGCAAAATATAAATGGAACGATAAATATGAATAATCAGCTTTTGTCTAAAAATCATACAGAAAATAGTCAACTTTTGACTGAGAGTATGAATAATGCTATTCAAAAGCTGTCAATGGGGTTGAGTGAAAATAATACAGTGCTAACTGGAGTTATGACCGAAAATAATAATCAGTTGATAAAAAATATAAACGAAAATTTTGAAAAATTAAATCAAAAGATGGAAAATAGACTTGACTTTATGAATATAAAAGTGGAAGAGCGTTTGTCGAAGGGATTTGAAGAAACAACAAAAACTTTTGGAAATGTTTTGGAGCGACTTAGTAAAATTGATGAGGCACAGAAAAAAATTGAAGCATTGTCAAGCAACGTTGTTTCACTTCAAGATGTTCTTACTGACAAAAAAAGTCGGGGCATATTTGGAGAAGTTCAGCTTTATCAAATTTTAGCATCAGTTTTTGGAGAAAAAAACGATAAACTTTATCAGAAGCAATATAAACTTTCAAATGGAACAATAGTCGACTCAATTATTTTTACACCTGAACCATTGGGGAATATTACAGTTGATTCAAAATTTCCACTAGAAAATTATAGAAAAATGTACAATAATGAATTATCGCAAATTGAACGGAAAAATGCAAGAAAAGATTTTGTAAATGATCTAAAAAAACATATAGATGTAATTTCTTCAAAATATATAATAAAAAATGAAACAAGCGAACAGGCAGTACTATTTTTGCCTGCTGAAGCAATTTTTGCTGAAATAAATGCCTATCACACTGACATAATAGAACATGCCTACAAAAAAAATGTAAGAATAGCTTCACCTACAACATTAATATCAGTATTAACTGTAATTCAAGTAATAACCACAAATATGGAACGTGATAAATATGCTAGTGTTATCCAGCATGAACTTGAAAAATTAAATATTGAATTTGGAAGATACCAAACTCGTTGGAACAGTCTTCAAAAGGATATTGAAAAAGTTTCCAAAGATGTAAAAGACATTACAACAACTTCAAATAAAATAAGCAAACGTTTTACAGAGATTTCAAATGTAAAATTTGATAAAAAATCAGATAATCTATTTAAAACTGTTCAAAGTCAAATTACTGAAAATTAAATTAAACCTGTTCGATAACTATACAAACTTAGAATTTAATAAAATAAATATCTTGAAGCAAGGGGGTCTTGTCCCCTTGTATAGATAAAAAACTTAGGTTATCGAACATATCTATTAAGTAGAATGTTTGTTTTATCAAATAATAAAAAATTTTAAATTAAAAAATTGTAATAATTAAAATTTATAAATTTTTAAATAAAAATAGCAGGCGATTATAAAAATAAAAGTGATCAAAATAAATAACAGCGACATTTATAATCTCAAAAATTCAAGATTTTTTGTCAGATATTGAAAAAATAATAAAGTTAAAAATTCAAGAATGCTGTGTTTATTGAAATTTTATAATTTAAAAAATAGTTAAAAAAACAGTAGGCAACTGTAAAAATAAAAGCTATAAATATTGAATAAAGGCAGTATTTATAATTGCAAGGGGTCAAGACCCCTTGTCAGAGAGTGGAGAAAAACAAGAGATTAAAACATTAAAAAATACTGTATTTACTGAAATTTTTAAACTTTTACAAATGACTATAAAAAAACAGAAAAAGGAGAAAATTTAAGATGTTAAAAAATGGAATAATATTCGGGAAATTTTATCCACTCCACATTGGACATGTTGATTTTATACAGCAAGCAAGCGGTTTTGTGGAAAATCTATATGTTGTTGTCTGTAGTGATGATGACAGGGATAAAAAACTTTTTGAAGAGTCAAGGATGAAAAAAATGCCGACTGTAAAGGATCGACTTAGATTTGTAGAAAAAACATTCAAACATCAAAAAAATATAAAAATCTTACATTTGGCGGAAGATGGAATTCCGTTTTATCCAAATGGCTGGAAATTATGGAGTGAAAGAGTACAGAAAACTCTTTTAAAAAATAATATAAAAGTAGATATAATTTTTACAAATGAAACTCAAGATATAGAAAATTACAAAAATAATTTTTTAACATTGCCAAGTTTTGAAAATACATTTGATAAAAATTTAGAAATTCAAATGATAGATACAAATAGAAATAATTTTCATATAAGTGCAACAGAAATAAGAAAAAATCCTTATAAAAATTGGTTTTTCATTCCAAAATACGTAAGAGAATTTTTTGTCCTAAAAGTGGCAATAATAGGTTCACAACATTCAGGAAAGACTAATTTAACTCATAAATTAGCAAATTATTACAACACAACCTATGTAAAAGAATATAAAAAAGAATATGTAAAAGAGGAACTGCAAAATAATGTAGATAATCTTCAATATGATGATTATAGCAATATAGCCTATGAACATAATAGAAGAATAATGGATTCTGTAAAAAATGCAGAAAAATTAAGTTTTATTGATACAGATTTTTATTCTTTGCAATCTTTTTCAATTTTTGAAACAGGAGAAAAACAGCCCGTGGTGGAGGATTTTATAAGACATACAAATTTTGATATATTATTATATATAAAAAAAAGAGCTGATGAAACTAATCCAGGTAAATTTCAAGATTTTGAGTACGATAAAATATTACAAAATTTATTAAAAGAAAATAATCAAAAATATATTGAATTACCGCATAGCTCAAATAAAAGTCTTACAGAAAATTATATAAAAAGTATTCAAATAATAAATAATTATTTAGAAAGTCAGGAAACTTAGAAAATTTCCTGAAATCCTTTTAATATCGAGTAAAAATAGAATAATATAAGGGAAATAAATATCGGAAATTAAAAAAAATTAGCAAAATCAAAAAAAAATTGAAAAAAGTAGTTGACAAAGAATTACTTTTATGATAAGATATATCCTGTCGATACGAAAATGTATCATGGACAATAGAGATATAAATAGTATGAAGAAGCAATAAAGTGTAAGAAAAACAAGTCAAGAATCTTGAAAGAGATCACGTCAAGACTAAAAGGTGAAAATTAAGATATATGAAGATATATTGAATGAAGAGTTTGATCCTGGCTCAGGATGAACGCTGACAGAATGCTTAACACATGCAAGTCTTTGGCGAAGCTGCGCTTGCGCAGACAAGCCAAGGCGGACGGGTGAGTAACGCGTAAGGAACTTGCCCTGCAGACAGGGATAACAGACGGAAACGACTGACAAGACCTGATACAGTTGCCGGCACGCATGTGCCTGGCGATGAAAGGAGACGCTGCAGGAGAGCCTTGCGTCCTATTAGCTTGTTGGCGGGGTAATGGCCCACCAAGGCGATGATAGGTAGCCGGCCTGAGAGGGTGGACGGCCACAAGGGGACTGAGATACGGCCCTTACTCCTACGGGAGGCAGCAGTGGGGAATATTGGACAATGGGGCAACCCTGATCCAGCAATTCTGTGTGCACGAAGAAGGTTTTCGGATTGTAAAGTGCTTTCAGCAGGGAAGAAGAAAGTGACGGTACCTGCAGAAGAAGCGACGGCTAAATACGTGCCAGCAGCCGCGGTAATACGTATGTCGCGAGCGTTATCCGGAATTATTGGGCATAAAGGGCATCTAGGCGGCCCTGTAAGTCTAGGGTGAAAACCCGCGGCTCAACTCCGGGTCTGCAGGCGATACGGGCATAACTAGAGTGCTGGAGAGGGAGACTGGAATTCCACGTGTAGAGGTGAAATTCGTAGATATGTGCAGGAATGCCGATGATGAAGATAGTTCACTGGACGGCAACTGACGCTGAAGTGCGAAAGCTAGGGGAGCAAACAGGATTAGATACCCTGGTAGTCCTAGCTGTAAACGATGATTACTGGGTGTGGGCATGAAGAGTGTCCGTGCCGAAGCTAATGCGATAAGTAATCCGCCTGGGGAGTACGGCCGCAAGGCTGAAACTCAAAGGAATTGACGGGGACCCGCACAAGCGGTGGAGCATGTGGTTTAATTCGACGCAACGCGAGGAACCTTACCAGATCTTGACATCCTGCGAAGGCCTGCGAGAGCAGGCCGTGCCTTCGGGAACGCAGAGACAGGTGGTGCATGGCTGTCGACAGCTCGTGTCGTGAGATGTTGGGTTAAGTCCCGCAACGAGCGCAACCCCTATCGCTAGTTGCCATCATTAGGTTGGGGACTCTAGCGAGACTGCCTGCGAAGAGCAGGAGGAAGGCGGGGATGACGTCAAGTCATCATGCCCCTTATGATCTGGGCTACACGTGCTACAATGGCCGGTACAAAGAGCTGCCAGGCGGCAACGCCAAGCGAATCTTTAAAGCCGGTCCAAGTTCGGATTGAAGCCTGCAACTCGGCTTCATGAAGCTGGAATCGCTAGTAATCGCAGATCAGCAATGCTGCGGTGAATACGTTCTCGGGTCTTGTACACACCGCCCGTCACACCACGAGAGTTGTCTGCACCTGAAGCCGCCGGTCCAACCGAAAGGAGGAAGGCGTCTAAGGTGTGGACAGTGATTGGGGTGAAGTCGTAACAAGGTATCCGTACCGGAAGGTGCGGATGGATCACCTCCTTTCTAAGGAGCATCACGCACTGCTTCTTCACATATCTTGTGGGCGTGTAGCTCAGGTGGTTAGAGCACTGTGCTGATAACGCAGGGGTCGCTGGTTCGAGTCCAGCCATGCCCACCATAAGAAGTCTTGGGGATATAGCTCAGTTGGGAGAGCGCTGCCCTTGCAAGGCAGAGGTCAGCGGTTCGAACCCGCTTATCTCCACCAATTATTGTTTAGGACAATGGGAAATGAATAGTAGGTAAAAGATTACAATAAACTGGAGTAAAAGTTATTCTGGATAAAAAAGCTAAAAAGGGCACACGGAGGATGCCTAGGCAGCAACAGCCGATGAAGGACGTGATAAGCTGCGATAAGCCGGGAGCAGATGCACATAATCTCTAATCCCCGGATTTCCGAATGGGTAAACCTGCATGCCTGGAGGGCATGCGTGAAGACGGTAAGCCTGCGAACTGAAACATCTAAGTAGCAGGAGGAAAAGAAAGTAAAACGATTCCCTGAGTAGCGGCGAGCGAACGGGAGAAGCCTAAACCGTGCCAGTGCCAAGCGGACAGCCTTGCTGGCACGGGGTTGTGGGACTTCCTTTAACGGATTGTCATAATGTTTAAGCTGTATGCATGTAAGTGGAACCAGATGGGAAGCTGGACCAAAGAAGGTGATAGTCCTGTAGAACATAAAGTGCATATTGCGACTGGAAGCACCCGAGTAGCGTCAGGCACGAGGAATCTGGCGTGAATCAGCGTGGACCAAATCACGCAAGGCTAAATACTGTTGCTGACCGATAGTGAAGAGTACCGTGAGGGAAAGGTGAAAAGAACCCTGAGCAAGGGAGTGAAAAAGAATTTGAAACCGTGTGCTTACAAACGGTAGGAGCCCGTTAAGGGTGACTGCGTGGATTTTGGTTAATCATCCTGCGAGTTATGGCTGGTGGCAAGGTTAATAAACGGAGCCGAAGGAAACCAAGTCTTAACAGGGCGACAAGTCGTTAGCCATAGACGCGAAACCTAGTGATCTAGGCCTGTCCAGGCTGAAGCTGAGGTAAGACTCAGTGGAGGGCCGAACTCACCGCCGTTGAAAAGTTGGGAGATGAGGCAGGTCTAGGGGTGAAAAGCCAATCGAACTAGGAGATAGCTCGTTCTCTCCGAAATGCATTTAGGTGCAGCCTTGGCATTGAGATATGTGGGGGTAGAGCTCTGTATGATCTAGGGGGCGTACTGCTTACCGAAATCAAGCAAACTGCGAATACCATATATTATTGCCAGGAGTGAGTCCGTGGATGACAAGGTCCTCGGACGAGGGGGAACAGCCCAGACCACCAGCTAAGGTCCCTAATTATGTCTAAGTGGGAAAGGAGGTGGACATTCACAGACAATAAGGAGGTTGGCTTAGAAGCAGCCATGCCTTGAAAGAGTGCGTAACAGCTCACTGGTCGAGAGTGCCCGCGCCGAAGATGTAACGGGGCTAAGACATAAACCGAAGCTGTGGAAGATACATCAGTATCTTGGTAGGAGAGCGTTCTGTAGGTCTATGAAGGCATGCCGCAAGGCTTGCTGGAGATATCAGAAGCGAGAATGCAGGAATGAGTAGCGAGAGGCGGGTGAGAATCCCGCCGGCCGGAAGTCAAGGTTTAAGGAAGGCTTGTCCGCCCTGGGGAAGTCGGGACCTAAGCATAAGCAAAATTGTGACGGCGAATGGAAAACAGGTTAATATTCCTGTACCACTATTATCGCTTGAGAGACGGAGTGACGCAGGAAGGTATGTGAGAAGGCTGACGGTTTAGCCTTTCTAAGGGCCCAGCGTGGGCGCGCAGGAAAATCCGCGCGCCTAAACGTGAGACCTGACGGGGAAGTGCATATGCATAAGTCACAGATCCTACACTGCCTAGAAAAACTTCTATCGATGAGAAGTAGTGCCCGTACTGTAAACCGACACAGGTGGACAGAGTGAGAAACTTAAGGCCGACAGGATAACTCTAGCTAAGGAACTCTGCAAAATAGCCCCGTAACTTCGGGAGAAGGGGTGCCTGACATACCTGATAGGGTTAACGCCCAGAAGAGCCGCAGTGAATAGGCCCAAGCGACTGTTTATCAAAAACACAGGTCTCTGCTAAACCGTAAGGTGATGTATAGGGGCTGACGCCTGCCCGGTGCTGGAAGGTTAAGAGGAGGAGTGAGAGCTCCGATTTGAAGCCCCGGTGAACGGCGGCCGTAACTATAACGGTCCTAAGGTAGCGAAATTCCTTGTCGGGTAAGTTCCGACCTGCACGAATGGTGAAATGATTTGGGAGCTGTCTTGGCTGGAGACCTGGTGAAGTTGTAATGCCGGTGAAGATACCGGCTACCTGCAGTAGGACGGAAAGACCCCGTGGAGCTTTACTGCAGCTTGGCATTGGGTTTTGGCAATGTGTGTATAGGATAGTTGGGAGACTGTGAAGCAACGGCGTCAGCTGTTGCCGAGTCGCTGTTGGAATACCAACCATATGCTGCTGAAATTCTAATCTGGTAACGGAGACAGTGCTAGGTGGGCAGTTTGACTGGGGCGGTCGCCTCCAAAAGAGTAACGGAGGCGTTCAAAGGTTCCCTCAGGCTGGATGGAAATCAGCCTAGGAGTGCAAACGCATAAGGGAGCTTGACTGCAAGACTGACGGGTCGAGCAGGTACGAAAGTAGGAGTTAGTGATCCGGCGGTTCCGCATGGAAGGACCGTCGCTCAACGGATAAAAGCTACCCCGGGGATAACAGGCTGATACTTCCCAAGAGTCCATATCGACGGAAGTGTTTGGCACCTCGATGTCGGCTCGTCTCATCCTGGGGCTGGAGAAGGTCCCAAGGGTTGGGCTGTTCGCCCATTAAAGAGGCACGCGAGCTGGGTTCAGAACGTCGTGAGACAGTTCGGTCCCTATCCACTGCAGGCGCTTGAATACTGAAAAGATCTGACCTTAGTACGAGAGGACCGGGTTGGACAGACCTCTGATGTATCAGTTGTCACGCCAGTGGCACGGCTGAGTAGTCACGTCTGGTACGGATAACCGCTGAAAGCATCTAAGCGGGAAGCCAACTTTGAGATGAGTATTCGCAGTATCCATGGAGAACACATGGTCGATAGGCCAGGGGTGCAAGCGCAGCAATGCGCTCAGCTGACTGGTACTAATATTACATACGCTTTTTTAACTGTCTTTTGCCTTTACTATTTATTTCTCATTGTCTTAATCGGCAGTACTTTTGTTAGTTTGGTGATCATAGCGACAGGGATACACCCGGTTACATTCCGAACCCGGCAGTTAAGCCTGTCTTCGCCTAAAATACTTGGATTCGTCCCGGGAAGATAGGCAGTCGCCAAACTTTTTTCAATATGTGTGTCTCCGTAGCTCAGCTGGTTAGAGCATCTGACTGTTAATCAGAGGGCCGCTGGTTCGAGTCCAGCCGGGGACGCCATTTTTTTTTGCAAAATTAAATTTATTTCCCTTACCTGAATTTCTCCTAAGTGGAGTTTTTTTATTTATTATTTAGTATTAAATAAATATTATAGATTTGTGTAATATATATTACACTTTTTTTTGTTATTTTA
Source organism: Leptotrichia shahii (assembly GCF_008327825.1). Lineage (NCBI taxonomy): Bacteria > Fusobacteriati > Fusobacteriota > Fusobacteriia > Fusobacteriales > Leptotrichiaceae > Leptotrichia > Leptotrichia shahii. Next base: position 512,072 of record NZ_AP019827.1, read on the forward strand.
TGTTATAATTTCTTTATAATAAAATTATTTTAGAATCAAATTAAAAAGTAGAGATTTTTTATATTTAAAATTTAGGAGAATAGTATGTTTAATTTAGATGATACACTTTATGAGATTATAGAAAAATATCCTGAAGCTTTGGATTTTTTTATTGCAAATGGGTTTGAGCAACTTAAAAATAAGCAAATGCTTGAGATTATGGGGAAAAATATTAAGTTACGAATGGCGCTTATGTCTAAAAAAATTAATCAGGAATTGTTTATTGAGAAACTGGAGACTTTTTTGAAAAAGGATGCGGATATTGATGTTTCGCTAGATGAAAGTAAGGCTGATGAGAATAGTGACTTAATAATCGAGGGAGTATTGCCTTGTCCTATTAGAATACCACTTTTAGAAGGGATTAAGGAGTGGGTAAATGAGCAGAATGAAAAAAATGACTATACTATTTCGTATACTTTGAAATCAGCAAATTTAGGACTTGACTGGGTTGTAGAAAAAGTTAAGACAGGAAATCCTGATAAAGTTTCGGACGTGCTTCTTTCGGCTGGATTTGAATTATTTTTTGATAAGAATTTGATGGGACAATATATGGAAAATGGTATTTTTGAAACACACCTTGAAAGTATGAATAAAGATTTTTGTAACGAAACTATTGACTTGCGAGATCCTAAAAAGCGTTACGCAATAATGGGAGTTGTACCAGCAATATTTTTAATAAACAAGACTTCTTTAGGTGACAGAAAAGTACCAGAAACTTGGGCAGACTTATTAAATGAAGAATTTGAAGATTCAGTTGCATTACCAATGGCTGATTTGGACTTGTTTAATGCCCTTCTTGCAAATCTTTACAAAGATTTCGGAATGGAAGGAATACATAAATTGGCACGTTCATATAAAAAGAGCTTGCACCCTGCTCAAATGGTAAAAGCTAGAACTCGAACGCCAGAAGCCCCTGCTGTCAGTATTATTCCATATTTCTTTTCACAAATGATTGACGGAACAGGAGATTTGGAAGCTGTATGGCCAAAAGATGGAGCTTTGCTAAGTCCAATATTTATGATTACAAAAAAATCTAAGGCAGATAAAATCAAGCCATTTATGGATTTATTTATGTCAAATGAAATTGGAACAATTTTTTCTGCAAACGGAAAATTCCCATCAACAAATCCTAATGTGGATAATCATTTAGAAGAACATCAGAATTTTAAATGGATTGGCTGGGACTACATTTATAGCCATGATATTGGGAAAATTATTCGTGAATGTGAAGAAGAATTTAATAATGATGTACAAAAAAGTTTTACAGAATAATTTTTAAACAAAAAAAGGAGAAAAATTATGAATTTGATAATATTTTCAGGCCCACCATCATCAGGAAAAACAAGCGTTATCCTAAAAACAGTAGAATCCTTGAAATCACAAGGAATGTCAGTGGGAGTAGTAAAATTTGACTGTCTTTATACAGATGACGATAAATTATATGCAAAGGCAGGAATTCCAGTAAAAAAAGGAATTTCAGGAGCTTTATGTCCAGACCATTTCTTCGTGTCAAATATTGAGGAAGTCGTGCAATGGGGAAACAGCCTTGGGCTTTCAATATTAATTACTGAATCAGCAGGACTTTGCAATAGATGTTCACCATATATCAAGGACATCAAGGGAGTCTGTGTAATCGACAATTTATCAGGAATTAATACGCCTAAAAAGATTGGACCATTATTAAAAGCAGCTGATATTGTGATTATTACCAAAGGAGATATTGTTTCACAAGCTGAACGTGAAGTTTTTGCCTCACGTGTGAACTCCGTAAATCCAAAAGCTGTAACGATGCATGTTAATGGGCTTACTGGTCAGGGAGCGTACGAATTAAGTACACTTCTTTATGAGAAAGAACTGGAAATAGACAGCGTTCAGGGAATGGAACTTAGATTTCCAATGCCATCGGCACTTTGCTCTTACTGCTTAGGAGAGAAGAGAATCGGTGAAAAATATCAGATGGGTAATGTCCGAAAAATGAATTTACAGCAATAAAAAAATAGATAAAAATAATAAAAAAGGAAAAAATATGAAAAATAACGATTTAATAAATAAATTGACTATTAGTGAACTTAGCAATAAATATCCCTTTGCAGAAAACTTTTTTACTGAAAACCACTTACCTGTGGAAACTTTTCAGGATAAGACATTTCACGAGTTCATCGTAACTTTTGCAGAAGATAAAATCGAAGACTTTGCACTGGATGTGGAAAAAATTGAAGAAAGTCTTGTTGACTACATTGAACAGATGAAACTTTTTTTGGGAATGGAAGAGGAAAATTCAATTGATCTGCTTACAATCCTTGCTGGACAGGATAAATCAGGAAATAAAGAGGGATTTGAAAGGCTCGACATTCATAAATCAGAAATTATTTCCATTGTAGGACCTACAGGCTCTGGAAAATCAAGACTTCTTGCCGACATCGAATGGACTGCCCAGAAAGACACTCCAACACAGCGTCAAATCCTTATAAACGGTGAACTTCCAGACAAAAAATGGCGTTATTCCTCAAACAACAAATTAGTCGCACAACTATCACAAAATATGAATTTTGTTATGGATTTATCGGTAAAGGAATTTCTAGAACTGCATGCACAAAGCCGAATGATTGAAGACATTGACGAAACTGTGGAAAAAATCATTACCGCCGCAAACAATCTGGCTGGAGAGCAATTTGACTTAACTACTGCAATCACAGCCCTAAGTGGTGGACAATCCCGTGCTTTAATGATTGCCGACACAGCCATTTTAAGCTCATCTCCAATTGTCCTAATCGACGAAATTGAAAATGCAGGAATTGACAGGAAAAAAGCCTTGGAATTACTTGTTTCATCTGACAAAATTGTATTAATGGCAACACATGACCCAACATTAGCATTGATAGCAGATAAACGAATTATAATAAAGAATGGTGGAATTAGTAAAATTATTACGACAAGCCCTGAAGAAAAGAAAATTTTGAAAAAACTGGATGAAATGGATGATGTTATTCAGAAGATGAGAAGTGATTTGAGAAAAGGGGAAGTTTTGAGAAATGATTTTTAATTAAAAAATTTGTTTTTGAAAATTATTAATGAAACTAAATTAAGGAAATTTATATTATTTCTCGTTTGAGTAGAATAAGGGATTAGTTATAAATTTTTTCGCAAGGGGTCTTGACCCCTTGTTAAGATAAAGAATATTAAGTTGTTGAATAATCCTATTGTTATTTTCAATTTATATTTTAAAAATTTAAATTTTTTTGCCCACAATATAAAATCTATGAATTCTTCCTTCCACTACTCCATTTGCCTCAATTATTTCCTGTATCTTATACAAATTGTCAAGATGGCTTTCGACTGAAAAATTTGGAAATTCCCATTCAATAATTTTTGCAAACCATACAAGAGCTCCTGTATCAAAAAACTTTATTGGTTGAAATGTTTCTCCACTTTCTAATATTTCAAATTCTTGTTCAGAAATTTCTTGCTGTTTAATATTAAGATAATGCTCAGAGTATGGTAAATCTTTATATTCAGGCAGTAATATTTCAACAAGTTCCCTATCATTTTCTGCCCCTACTTGCTGTGTAATAAAAATTCCATTTTTTTTTAAAACTCTTTTTAATTCTGCAACATTATAAGCCCCATGACGATTGGTAATTATGTCAAAATATTCATTTTCAAAAGGGAGTTTTTCATCTCCATCCGCTTTTTTAAAATCTATTCCCAGTGGCAGCAATACTTTTTTACATAGTTCAACATTTGGCTGATAACCTTCAGTTGCGGATGTATTATGTTTTGGATGGTTTAATGAAAGTAAAAATTCTCCACCACCTGTTTCCATATCCAGCAATTTCATGTCATTTTTTAAATACTTGTTTATGACTGTTCTAAAATCCCAAGGTAAATTTTCTTCTTCTGAATAACGTCCATAAATATGAGAAAAATCCCAGCCTTGTATGTGTGCCATTTTTTCTTCTTTCAGCCACTCTTTTTTTAATTTCTTTTTATCCATAAATATCCTTTCAATGGCTTTCCTAAATAGTTTCCTTAAACATTATTATAAATACAAAAATTAGTAAAATACAACAAATTAATAGAGAAATTATCCCATAAATATTTACTAAAATTACACAAAGTAATGATCCAATAAGGAAAAATCCGTCTAAACCTAAATATATCCAAAAACTTTGTAAATGTGATCGGTCTTTAGTTTTGATGTATTTAACTAAATTGTCCATTCCGCTTCGCAGATTTCCTGTACACATTGTAGTAGCTCCTGCGAGACCTCTAATTTTTCTGAAGCCTTGATATTGAATTGCGGCAATGAAGGACATGATTATATTTATTATGATATTCCAGTTTCCACTTGGAACAAAAGAAATAAAAAACATTATTATAATTTGGTAGATTATTACAATTTGCTGCCATCTAAAAATTTTATGTTTTTCAAATCTTGTTTTGATAAGTTCAGTGAATAATATTCCAAGTGCAAAAAATAAAATTGGCATAAAGTAATTAAAGGATTTCGCCCATTCTCTTTTTCCTAAATTTATTGCAAGATAGACAATATTTCCAGTTTGTGCATTAGCAAGCACTTTTCCACGTGTAATAAATGTGTATGCATCCATAAATCCTCCGACCATGCACAGCATCATTCCTAATCGAAATGTTTCTGGAGGATATTCTTCTCCATTAAATAAAATTTTTTTTATTTTTTTACTCATTAAAAAACTAATCCTTTCTTTTCTTTTTCTTCTTCAAATTAATTATTATTTTTCTAAAATATCAAATTTATATCCAACGCCCCAAATTGTCTTAATATTCCATTTTTTATGCTCGTAGTTATCCAACTTTGCACGAAGCCTCTTTATATGCGTATCAACAGTACGGCTTTCTCCAAAATAGTCAAATCCCCAAATTAAGTCTAATAAATTTTCTCTTGTAAAAACTTTATTTTGATTTGTTGAAAGAGTCCATAAAATTTCAATTTCTTTTTTAGTCAGTGAAATTATCTCATCATTTACTTTTACGGTAAAATTGTTTAAATCAATTTCAAGATTGTCAAAAGTAAAGATTTTTTCACTTTCATCATTTTTAGGCATTATTCTACGTAAAATTGCATTTATTCTGGCAATTATTTCTCCTGGCGAGAATGGTTTTACAATATAGTCATCTGCCCCAATTTCAAGCCCCATTATTTTTTCATAATCTTCTCCACGTGCTGTAATCATTATAATTGGAACATTTGAAAATTTTCTCGTTTCACGGCATACATCAAATCCATCTTTTTTTGGCATCATCACATCCAGCAAAATTATATCAAATTTATTTTCCTCAATTTCTTTTAATGCTGCTTCTCCATCAAAAACAGCACTTACAGTAAAATTATTTTTTTTGCAGTATTCTGAAAGTATTGATACAATTTGCTTATTATCATCTGCAATCAGTACTTTATACATATTTTCCTCGCTTCTTTTCAAAATTAATATAATAAAATTTTATCATAAATTTCTTAAAATATAAACATTAATTTTTATGTTATAGTAAAACTGATTCAAAACTGAACTCAAAGACTATGACTATTTTACTTAAATCTTAAGTTTGGATAATCTTTAATAGTTTAATTTTGAATGGGTTCAAGTGTATGTTTAAATATTCAATTTCTTTAAAAATTAAGTTAAAAAAATAATTGAATAAAATATTTCAGTATTTGGACTAGACTTGAACCAGTCTTTTTTATATAATATAAAAAATAAAAAAGGAAAGATGATAAAACTAAAAAAGGAGAAAAGAAGAAAAGAATGAAAGAAATTATAAAAGTTTTAAAAATTTTATATAAAGTCATAGTTTCTTATATTATTTCTACAAAAGTTAAACTTATGCGTAATGGAAATAAGTATCTGCAAAATGATATTCATTTGAAAAAGTTTAAGTTTGAAATGTTAAAAAAATTGGAAGAACAAATAAAAGATTTGAAAAAGGAATGTGAAAAAAATAAGACTAAAAAAAATTTAAAAAATCTTTATCATAAGCGAAAAAAATATTTGAAAATAAAAAATAATCAAATTAAAATAATGGATTTTTCCCAATTCTTTTTTGAAATTGCAGTTTATACAATGTTAATATTGACTTCTTTAAATATTGCTTGGCAAATTAAGGTTTTGAATTATCATATTTATTTATTAATTTTTGTGAGTTGGATAACATTTGTCATAGTTTGGATAAGTTTGGTTTTCATAAGATGGGCAAGTTTATTTTTTGTGCAAATGACGAAAAAATTTTATATTGGAGCTTTTTATTTGCATATAAAATGGAACAAAATAATAGTTGGAATAATTTTGTTGGGTTTAGCAAATCTTACTTTTCAGAATTATACAAAAAAACTTTTGGAAAAAAATCAGAGTTTTTTAATTTTGGAAAGCGATGATGTGGATGATACGAATTTATTAAAAAATTCAACTATTGAAATTTTGAACGAAAATTATCACTTTAAATGGTCGGTTGATAAAAATGGGAAAATTATTGATTCGAGAAATAAAATAGAAGGAAATTATAGAGTTGAAAATTTGTTAATCAAGGAAAATAGCAGTCTTATGCTTTATTATGAAAAAAATAAAAATAATTTTGAAGAAGAAAATGGAAATTTGAAATCTCAAAAGGGCGAATATATTGATTTAAAAAATAATGTTGTGAAAATTTTTTCAAAAAATAAAATTTACAGCGGAAATATTGTTTCAGGAAGACTTATAAAATTATCAAATGGAATTTATTTACCACTAAATAGTAGTTACCGATATTATCAGAAAAAGAAAGGAAAAGAAATTTTTATTGTGGATAAAAAATTGAAAACTAAAAAGCAGATTAATTATGTGATGTTTTTAATTTCTGTAATTTTTATGTTACTTTTGACTTTAAAAGATAGATATTTTGACTTGGAATTTATCACAAAAGAAAAAATTATGTATAAAATTTTACAAAGTGAAAAAAAGTATTCTTTTGAAATAAGAAAACTTGTGCTTTCAATATTAAAAATAATCCGGATGGCAACTGCAATTTATATTCCTGTGCAAGTTTATTTGCTAAGAAATATCGTTTTTAGCCTTTTTTTGGAAAAAAGTTTGTACAAAATCAACAAAAACATAAATTTATTATTTTCATTATTATTTTCACAAACTTTTCTTTTGACAATTTTAATATTTTATGGCTTGAGAAAACTTTATAAAATTTTGAGGGTTATTGCAAAAATAATTTATGAAGAAGGAAGCAATGATCTGAAAAATTTGATAGAAAATGAGAAAAATAAATAAAATAAATAAAATAAATTAAACAATAAAATCCCGCATCTTAAAATCTTTAGCCAATTGTGGTATAATAATCTATAAAATAAAATTGACGATATTAATTAAGAAAGGAAAAAAATATGATAACCGCCTTAAAAGGAATGAAAGATAGATATTCTGACGATGTGAAAAAATACGATGCGATTGTAGATGCTTCAAAAAAAGTTTTTGGAAAATATGGATTTGAGCGAATAATTACGCCGATTTTGGAAGAAACGGAGCTTTTTAGAAGAGGTGTTGGAGATGAAACTGATGTTGTTTCAAAAGAAATGTATGATTTTAAGGATAAGGGAGAAAGAGATGTTACAATGCGTCCAGAAGGGACTGCGGGAGTTGTAAGAGCATATCTTGAAGCTGGATTTCATAAGTCTTCTCCAATAGTGAAATGGTTTTACAATGGTCCAATGTACAGATACGAAGCACCGCAAAAAGGTAGAATGAGAGAATTTCATCAAACTGGAGTGGAAATGTTTGGTGTGAGAAGTGCCTATTTAGATGCAGAAATTATTAAAATGGGTTGCGATTTTCTTGAGGAGCTAGGAATTACTGGACTGGTTGTGGAAATTAACAGTTTGGGGAATGTTGAGTCGAGAAAAAAATATATTGAGGATTTGAAAAAATTTATGTTTGAAAGACTTGATAAATTGAGTGAAGATTCGCAAAAAAGATACGAGAAAAATCCTTTGAGAGCTTTGGATTCTAAGGATAAAGGCGACCAGGAAGAGTTTAAAGATGCACCAAAACTTTACGACTATTTGGATGAAGAAAGTAAAAAATATTTTGAAGATACTAAAAAATATTTGGAATTGTTGGGCGTAAATTATGTCGTGAATGATAAATTAGTTAGAGGGCTTGATTATTATTCAGACACGGTTTTTGAAATTAAATCGAATAAATTGGGGTCGCAAGCGACAGTTCTAGCGGGTGGACGATATGACAGATTGCTTGAAATATTAGGAAATGCGAAAGTTCCTGGAATTGGATTTGCCGCTGGAATGGAAAGAATTGCGATGTTAATGGACGATTCTATAATTTCTGAAAATGAAGAAAAAGTTTATGTAATTTATTTCGATGACACAAAAGAATATTTTGTGAAAACGGTAAATAAACTTAGAAAAAATGGTATTAAAGTAAATTTTGACTACAATGCAAAAAGTTTTGGAGCACAAATGAAAAAGGCAAACCGTGAAAATGCTGAATATGTGTTGATTTTAGGGGAAGAAGAACGAGATGAAAATGTGATCACGGTTAAGAAGTTTAGCACTGGAGAGCAGAAAAAATATAGTTTCGAGGAAGTTTTGGAAATTTTGAAATAATTTTAAAATAGGAATTTTGAGATTTTAAAAATTTTTGAATGAGGTGATTTTTTGGGAAATTTGGTAAATTGCGCTGCAATTATTCTTGGAAGCTTAATTGGATTTTTTATCGGTCACAAGTTTAAAGAAGATATGAAAAATATAGTTATGGAATGTGCTGGGCTGTTTATAGTAATTGTCGGTGTGAAAAGTACGATAAATTCAAAGCGTGATATCATTGTTTTGATTTATTTGATAATTGGTTCGATAATTGGTCAAATTATTGATATTGATTTGAAATTAAAAAATTTTGGACTATTTTTAGAGAAAAAATTTAGTTCAGGTAAAAAAAATTCAGAAAAGAATTTTAAAAATGGTGAAAATGAAAAAGGTTTTGCAAAAGGATTTTCAACTACTACAATTTTATTTTGCACAGGAGCAATGTCAATTGTTGGATCGATAAATAGTGGACTCACTGGAGATAATACAACTTTGAATATAAAAGCGATTTTAGATGGAATAATTTCGATTGTAATAACATCGCTTTACGGAATTGGAGTGGCATTTTCGGCAATTTCAGTATTTATTTATCAAGGATTTTTCTATCTTTTTGCCAATTATCTAAAACCATATTTGACTGAAAATACGATTTCAGGCATAAATTTTCTTGGTGGAATAATGGTCATGGCGATTGGAATAAATCTTCTGTTTAAAAAAGAAATCAAAATTGCAAATATGTTACCAGCTTTGTTTATTCCGATTGTTGTAGAGATTTTTATGTAATTTTTTTATTAAATTGACAGAAAGGGGAAAAATGAAATTATATCATGGTAGTAATATTGGGGTGGAAAAACCTAAAATTCTTCAAAATAATAGATTTTTAGATTTTGGAAACGGTTTTTACTTAACTTCTGATTTTGAACAGGCGAGTAAGTGGGCAAAATTAATAACAAAACGAAGAAAAACAGGAAGTCCTATTGTTTCAGTTTTTGAAATTGAAAAAGTTAATTTAGAAAATTTAAAAGTTTTGAAGTTTAAATATGCAAATGAAGAGTGGTTAAAATATATTTCTAAAAATAGAACAAGTAAAATATTTGATGAAGATTTAGATATTGTGATTGGAGCAGTGGCAAATGACACAACAATGCCAGTTTTAAACTTATATTTAAATGGGATATATGATGAAAAAGAAGCGTTGAAAAGATTATTGCCACAGAAACTGAAAGACCAATATGCATTTAAGACAGAAAAGGCTTTGGAAAAATTGAAGTTTGTGGAGTTGATGCGAGTATGAATATGAAAGAAATATTTTCGGATGTTTTGGCAAATTATGATAGTGAAGTTATAAAACTTATTTCAGAAAAATATGGATTTAGTGAAATGGAATCAATGAGAAAATTTTTGTATTCAGAAACTTATGAAATGCTTTCAGATTTTGAATTGGAAATGTGGGAATTTAGTCCATTAGTAATTTTAGATATGTGGGAAAATGAGAAAATTACTGGAGATCCTAGAAATTCTGTGTATATAAGAGGTGAGAGCGGTGTCTAAAAAAATGAAGTTTTTTGTGTATTTGCTGGAAAAATATGCAGAATGGAAAAATGAGAATGCAAAAAATATTTTAGAAAAATGGGATAAATTTTTGGTAACTGAAAAAATATTTGATATGTATGAAATGTATCATATAGAAGCGATAGAAAATGCGTTTGAAGATATTGAACTGATTTGTGCTGAAAAAGAGGCATTGGATTGAAAATGCAAAAAGATTTGACTCTTTGTAGAAATAAAAAACTTAGGTTATCAAATATATCTTATAAAAAAAATTAAAATATAAAATCATTAAATAGAGAAAGGACAAAAAATGTATAGAAACTATAAATTAAACGAGTTAAGAATGGAAAATATTGGCGAAGAAGTAACTTTGTCGGGATGGATTTCTAAAGTTAGGGATTTGGGGCACTTTGTGTTTATTGATTTGAGGGATAGATATGGGATTACTCAGATTTTGTTGAATGAGGAAGTTTCTGGGAGTGAACTTTTTGAGGAAGCTAGAAAGTATAAAAATGAATGGGTTTTGAAGGTTACTGGAGTTGTGGCTGAGAGAAGTAGTAAAAATAAAAATATTCCGACTGGGGATATTGAGATTGAAGCTAAAAAAATTGAAGTTTTAAGCCGAGCGAAACAGTTACCGTTTGAAATTAGTGAAACTGGGAATCTTAGTGAAAATATGAGATTGACTTATAGATATTTGGATATTAGAAGACCTAAAATGTTGAATAATATTATTAAAAGAAACGATATGCTGTTTTCGATTAGAAAATTTATGAATAAAAATGGATTTTTGGATGTCGATACTCCGATTTTGGCAAAAGCGACACCTGAAGGAGCGAGAGATTTTATCGTACCAAGCAGAACTAACAAAGGTGATTTTTATGCATTGCCACAATCACCACAATTGTTTAAGCAAATACTTATGGTTTCTGGAATTGACAAATATTATCAATTGGCAAAATGTTTTAGAGATGAAGATTTGAGAGCAGACAGACAGCCTGAATTTACTCAATTGGATGTGGAAATGTCATTTGTTGAGCAGGAAGATGTGATTTCAATGGCTGAAGAATTGACAAAGACAGTATTTAAAGATGTTACAGGGATTGAAATTACTGAAAAATTTTTAAGAATGAGCTACGATGATGCGATGAATTTTTATGGTTCAGATAAGCCAGATTTGAGATTTGATATGAAATTGATTGATTTGTCAGAAGAAACTGCTGATTGTGGATTTGGCGTTTTTGAAAATGCATTGAAAGATGGTGGAAATGTGAAAGCGATTGTTGCACCAAATGCGGAAAAATTCTCTAGAAAATACATTAAAGACTTGGAAGATTATGTGAAAACATACTTTAAAGCAAAAGGTTTAGCGTATATTAAAGTGAATGAAAATGGAGAAATAAATTCTCCAATTGCGAAATTCTTCTCAGAAGAAAAATTGACACAAATTATTGAAAAATTGGGAATCAAAAATAATGAAGTTGCGTTAATCTTGGCTGATAAATATAAAGTTGTGCATGATGGATTGGGAGCGTTGAGATTGAAATTGGGAGAAGAGTTAGAATTAATTGACAAAAATGCGTTTAAATTCTTATGGGTAGTTGATTTTCCTATGTTTGAATGGAGTGAAGAAGAAAATAGATATAAAGCACAACACCATCCATTTACTTCGATTAAAGAAGAAGATAGAAAATATCTTGATACGAATGAACTTGCAAAAATTAAGACAGATTCATACGATATTGTCTTAAATGGTTATGAAATCGGCGGAGGAAGTATCAGAATTCACGATGAAGATTTACAAGCGAAAGTTTTTGAAAAATTAGGATTCAGTCAAGAAGAATTGGAAGATAAATTTGGATTCTTCTTGGAAGTGTTGAAATACGGAGTTCCGCCACATGGAGGACTTGCTTATGGAATTGACAGATGGCTTATGGCAATGTTGAAGGAAGACTCGATAAAAGAAGTAATTCCATTCCCTAAAACTAATAAGGGGCAAGACTTGATGATTGGAGCACCTGCGGGAATTGAAGAACAAGTTCTTGAAGATGATTTGAGATTGAAATTGCTGGAAGTTGAAAAAGAAGATTAGTAATTAAAAAATTAGCAAGGGATATTGACCCCTTGTCAAAAAATGTAAAAAATAAAGGAGAAGTATCCAAAATGATTTTAATATTCGGAACAAAAAGAAAATTTAAAAATTTAGGAGCATTGGAAAACTGCCATTGCTCAAGATGTAATAACACATCTGACTGGAATTTTATGGAATATCGTGACTGGTTTACTTTGTTTTGGATACCAGTTTTTCCGATAAGCGGTAGAAAAGAATATCTGGAATGTCCGATTTGTCGTCAAGTTTATGATGTGCCAAAGGATTAGTTATTTGAATTAATGAGTATTAGAAGATATTTTTTTGGGTTTTATACTATTTCCCGTTAAAATAATAGATTTATTATAACTTCTATTATGCAAGGGGTCAAGACCACTTGTCAGGAAATAAATAAAATATAATTTCTATTTTTCAAATGGGATTTAGTATTAGATTAAAAGTGTGAGGAAATAAATGATTTATTTTATTGGCGGGAAAAAGCAGAGGGAATTTAAGTATTTTGAGATTTTGGAAAAAATACGGAAGGAAAATATGAGGATTAGTGAGAGTTTTTTCGATGTGGATTTAAAGGAAAATGAGAAGTTTCTGGAAAAAATAAATATTAATTCCATATTTTCAAGTCAGGAACTGGTTGTGTTGAAAAGAGCGGAAAAGCTCAAAAATATTGAGGAAATTTTGAAATACATAGCAAATCTTGAGATAGTAAATAAGGAAATTGTTATTGATTATGACAAGGAAGATGGGAAATTTGGGGCAAAGTTAAAAAGGTTGCTAGATGAGCTGGGAAAAAATAAGAAAATGAAAGTCTTTTTGTTCCAAAAGGAGACAGAAGAGGAAATACGGGCCTATGTTATAGATGAACTGGAAATAAACGGCAGGGATCTGGCATTGCTTTTGGAGATGATTGGGAATAATCCGTTTAAAGTTAGAAATGAAGTAGCAAAAATTAAGACTTTTCTGAATGGAGAAAAGTTTGATATTGAAAAAATAAAAAATGTTGTGTCGGTTGAAAAGGAATATCAAATTTATGAGATGACACGGAATATATTGTTGAATAATCCAGCAGATGTAATGAGATATTTGGAGCAGAAGAAAGAATATATGGGAATTTTGTATTCTCTTTACAGTGAACTTGAAACGATGTATAAAATAAGTTCATTGAAAAAACGAGGAAGAAAATTTAGTAAAAATTATAATACTTTCAAAATGGAATTTGAAGAGATAAAGGAAATTTTTAAATCCAATAACCGAATTCCAAATTCTTATGTGATTTTTAAAAAGCTGGAACTTGAGCAAAATTATACAAATTTAAATTTAAAAAAATTAGTTTTTAGATGCTGGGAAATTGAAAGAGAGATAAAGACTGGTAAAATAGAGATGGAAACAGGGGTTGAAATGTTAATTATGGAAATTTGCTCATTATTTAGAAAAAAATAATTTGAGAAATCGTAAAATATGAATAAATATAAACATTGAACCAAGATGTTTAAATAATTGATTTATAATTAGATTGCTTAAAAACTACTTTAACTGCAACTCTATGAAAAGTATGATAGAATCTCAGCAAAAAATTAAAGAATACGAATAAAATTTAAAAGCAAACAGAAAAGAGGTGTATTTCTAATGGGAATATTAAAAAAAATATGGGATATGCTGCCAGAAGGACGTCCGATTTGTGTGCCAAAACCTGAGGCTTGGGGAGTAAAACAGGAGGAAGAGAAGGAAACTGACAAAGATTTAAAGAAGAAAGATGATGTGGAAAAAGTAAAGAAATAAAACTTATTGTGAAATTAAGTTTTAATATAAACTGATTATTGTTAGAAAATAACGAAAGAGGGTGCATTTAGACGCTCTCTCTTTTATTTTATAGGAATTTTTAAAATCCCATTTAAAAAATAGAAATAAAAAAATTTTTGAACAAACTTGACATTGATAAGATTTAATTGTATAATCTTTACAGTGATAATATAATAAAAGTTAAGGGGAATTTAAATATGGAAAAATCTAAAAAAAGCTACCATCATGGAAATTTACGAGAAGAATTGATTGAAAAAGGGATAGAGGTGATAAATGAAGCAGGAGAAGAAAAATTATCTCTAAGAAAAGTGGCTAAAATGTGTGGAGTAAGTAATGCGGCGCCGTACACATATTTTAAGAAAAAAAGTGATTTGCTTTACGCAATGAGTGATTATATCTGGGGAATATTGGCGGCGGAACTTGATAAGACAAGAAAAAAATATGAAAATCAAGAGGATTTATTGGTAAAATTAGGAAAAACATACGTTATGTTTTTTTGTGCGAATCACAGGTACTATTATTTTATGATTTCAAGAAAAAATATGAAAATAGATTTATTCTCAAAGTTTTCAAAAATAGAAAATAATAATGAAAAAGCCTTTAGCATATTAAAAATTGAGGCCACGAAAATACTTGAAAAAATTGGAGTAACAAATCAGGCTATACAAGATAAAATTTTGGCAATGTGGGCGTTAGTGCAAGGACTGACAACAATAATGATTACAAATGATATAAAGTATTCTGAAAGCTGGGAAGAAAAAATAGAGGAGATAATAAAATCAGTTTGTATAGCAAAGTAATTTTAAAATATACTCGAACCCATTTAAAACATAACTATTAAAAATTATATAAATTTAGGGTTTGAGTAAAATAGTCATAGCTTTTGAGTTCGCTTTAAGGCAGTTTTACTATAGAATTTAACAGTTGCTAGTTACTATATGGGTTTGAATCTTAAATTTGGTTAATATTTAGCAGTTAGATTTTAAATAGATTTAATATATTTATAGAAGGTGAGAAATATGGAATTAATTATACACGATTTAGATAATGGAAAATTGGAAAATTTAAAGTGGAAAATTGAAAAAAAGGAAAAAATTACAGATAAAATAAAAGAGAGCATAAATCAAAAAAAAATAATAGATGATGAAGACATATCTATAATTTGTGATAATAATAGAATTAAAAGCTGCATGGGATGTTTTGAATGCTGGATTAAAACTCCAGGGAAATGTAAAATTAGGGATGGATATGAAAATTTAGCAAAATTATATTCAAAAGCAGACAAAGTTGTGATTATAAGTCAATGTGTCTATGGTTCTTATAGTCCGTTTGTAAAAAATGTGCTAGATAGGACAATTCCATATTTATTGCCATTTTTTAAATTTAAAAATAAAGAAATGCACCATATTACACGGAATAAAACGAAATTTGACTTAAATGTATATTTTTATGGAAAAAATTTGTCACAAAATGAAAAGATAGCCGCTAAAGAAATAGTAAAGGCTAATAGCGTGAATTTAGATGTAAAAACTTTTAAGGTTTCTTTTTTAGAAGATTAGGAGAATGATGAAATATGAAAATTAGTATAATAAATGGAAGTCCAAAAGCGGGCAAAAGTAATTCTGAAATATTAGGAAATTATCTTTTATCCTTGCTTAAAGATAATGGAATAAGAAAATATTATTCAATTTCTGTTAGATTAGATGATAAAATTAAAAATGAAATTTATAATAGTGATGTTTTAATATTTCTTTTTCCATTATATGTTGATGGTATTCCATCTAATTTATTAAAGTTGCTTGTAGAATTTGAAAAGAAAAAAGTTATAAAATATGGAACTAAAATTTATTGCATTGTGAATAATGGATTTTATGAAGGGAAACAAAATCAGTTGGCAATTTTGCAGATAAAAAATTGGTGTGAAAAGGTTAAGGCGAGATGGGGGCAAGGAATTGGTGTAGGTGCAGGAGAATTGTTGCCATATTTGAAAAAATATCCATTGGGGCAAGGACCGCTAAAAAATTTAGGTAAAGTGTTAGATAAATTTTCTGCTAATATTCTAACTTTAAAAAGTGATGAGGATATTTATATAAATCCAAACTGGCTAAGAAGTTTATATTTTTTCCAAGGCTCAATTTCGTGGATTTTAAAAGGTAGAAAAAATAATTTGCGAGTAAGGGAACTTTTTAGAAAAAGTAATTAAAATAGTATAATAAAAAAGACTATCTTGGAATATTGCGATAGTCTTTTGCTTTTGTTAATCTTAAAAAAATTTTTTTAAAATCAATCAGTGGCAAAAAAATTAATTTGCCAATGAATTAACTTTTAATGTTAATCTAGATTTTTTTCTTGATGCAGTGTTTTTCTTTAAAACACCTTTTGTTACAGCTTTATCTAATTCTTTATATGCTACGCTTAATGCTGATTTAGCTTCGTCGACATTTTTAGCTTCAACAGCGGCAAGCACTTTTTTAACGAAAGTTTTAGTTCTGCTTCTAATAGCTTGATTTCTAGCTGCATTTCTTTCACCAATAAAAACTCTTTTTTTAGATGCTTTTGAGTGTGCCATTTATGCTTCTCCTTTCAATGATTTACTTAATATAATATAATTGACATAAACTTAAAATATGTAAATTACACAATATATTATCATTTTTTTCAATAAAAATCAAGTCGTTTTCAATTATATGTATAATTTTTTTTAAAAGATAGTGATTTATTTAATTTTTTATTTTAAATTCCTTGATAAATTTAAAAAAAATCTGTATAATAGATATAGCAAAGAAGTTATTTAAAAAATGGAAGGAAGAATGATTATGAAAAAAAGACCAGTAGTTTTAATAATTTTGGATGGATGGGGAATGAACCATCATGAAAATCAAGTTGATGGAGTGAAGTTGGCTCATCCAATCAACTTTAATAATTATCTTAAAGAGTACCCTCACACTGAATTGAGAGCGGATGGGGAATTTGTTGGATTACCTGAAGGACAGTTTGGTAATTCGGAAGTTGGACATACAAATATTGGTGCTGGAAGAGTAGTTTATCAAATGCTACCAAAAATTTCTAAAGCAATTAAAGAAGGTACAATTTTAGAAAATGAAGTATTGTCAAATATTATAGAAACTACAAAAGCAAACGGGAAGGCTTTGCATATTACAGGATTGACTTCTGATGGTGGAGTTCATTGTCACATTGATCATTTAATCGGATTAGTTGATATGGCTAAGAAAAAAGGAGTAACAGAAGTTTATGTTCACGCAATTATGGATGGAAGAGATACTGCTCCTGAAAGCGGAGTAGAATATTTGGCACAATTGCAAAAAGCGTTGGATGAACTTGGAGTTGGAAAAATTGCAACAGTTATGGGAAGATACTATGCAATGGATAGAGATAACAACTGGGACAGAGTAGAACTTGCGTATGATGCCTTAACTTCTGGAGAAGGGAACTTGGCAGCAACTGCCGACGAAGCGATTAGAAATTCTTATGCAGAAGGAATTACAGATGAATTTGTAAAACCTGTTAAAATTGGTTCAAAAGACAATGGATTGATTAAAGATGGCGATGGTGTAATTTTTGCAAACTTTAGACCAGATAGAGCCAGACAATTGACTAGAACATTTGTTGATCCTGAATTTAATGGATTTACAAGAAAAGTTTATCCTAAAGTGAACTTCGCTACAATGGCTCAATATGATGCGACATTTACTTCACCAGTGGCATTCCCGCCTGAAACAATTGTAAATGGATTTGGAGAAATCGTATCAAAAGCTGGATTGACTCAAGTAAGAACTGCAGAAACTGAAAAATATGCACATGTTACATTCTTCTTCAACGGAGGAAAAGAAGAACCTTATCCAGGAGAAATCAGATTACTTTCGGACTCACCAAAAGTTGCAACTTATGACTTACAACCTGAAATGAGTGCTTACAAAGTAAAAGACAGATTAATCGAAGAATTAAATACTGGAAAAGTAGATACAGTTATACTAAACTTTGCAAATCCTGATATGGTTGGACATACGGGAAACGTGGGGGCTGTAATTGCAGCTTGTCAAGCGGTAGATAACTGTACAGGACAAATTGTTAATAAAGTATTGGAACTTGATGGTGCAGTATTAATTACAGCAGATCATGGAAATGCTGACTTATTAGTAAATCCTGAAACTGGAGAACCTCATACAGCACATACTGTAAACCCAGTTCCATTTATTTTCATTACAAATGATATGAAAGATGCGAAATTAAGAACAGATGGAAAATTAGCTGATATCACTCCAACAATGTTAGATTTATTAGGATTAGAAAAACCAGCTGAAATGGATGGAAGCACTTTAATAGTAAAATAATTTCAATTAAATAACTTTTAATCTAGGAATCTCTCTAATAAAATATTTAGAGAGATTTTTTATTATAAATCTAATGAAAAAGTAATGTAATTAATAAATAGGAGTTAAGAATTAGTTTGTAAATAAATGTATTGTAATGAAAATAAAAAAATGATATAATGTAACAAATTCATATTTGAAAGTATACCTAAACTATTCTTAAGTTATATTAATAGCGATTTATAGGATATAAGAATTAGTTAGAATTCTTAACAGCAGACTATAGGCAATTGTAAAAGTAGTAAGGCGAAAACTCAATAAATAGAGTATTTTATCTGAAATATTAGAATTTCATTGTAAAAATGCTGCAGAAAAATGGTAAAAATTAGTACTGTAAAAGTATTATAATTATTAGAAATATTAGATTTTTATAAATAGCTAATGAGTAAAAAATAAAAGGAGAGATGATGAGCAACAATTTAAGACAAGCAAAAAAAGATTTAAAAGCATTTGCTAAAAGGGCAAAGGATGTAAAATATACAGAATCATTACTGTTCTCATACTTAATAACAGGAATGATAACTTTTTCAATTGGTTTAAATACATCTTCAAATGTCCTTTATGAGCGAATGAATAAAGAGCTGGTAATGTCAGCAGATAAGACACGTACTGCAATTAAGAAAAAGAAAAAAGCGAATGAAGAAGCAGTAGAAGAATTAAATTTAGAATTAGTTCAATTAATGGAACAAGGAGATCAAGTTGTAAAATCTCCATGGAGTTCGTGGCAATTTGGTGCAAATACCTTTATATCAAGCAGCAATGGTACTTACAAAGGAAGAGGGGATAAAGCTGAAAAATATTTATTTAATGGTATTTATAACCGTGGGAACTGGTCGGAAACTGGAATTTTATCAAACAGAAGAAAAAGCTATATGACGTCTTCACCTGGTAATTCGACAATAGGAAAGCAGTCTTATGGACTAGCTTCATTGTTACACGTTCAAGAGCCTGAAGTGGAAATTCAGATAATGGCAAACGTACGTCCAAAATCAGTATTTAAAGAGGAAATCGCAATAAATCCTCAAATTGACATGCCAAGGGAAGTTGTACGTCCGAATATTAATTTGAACGTAACTTCACCAATAACAGCCCCTACAATTATACTTCCTACTCTAAATCCTGTGACAATTGAAGTACCGAATCCACAGGAGCCCGCTACACCAGCTACAGTAACTGCTCCAAGTATTAGTATGAATTTGTCAGCACCAACAATAGCTGTAAATATTACACCGCCATCACTAAGTATGAATGTAACAGCACCGACTCCAACTGTAAATACATTAACAATTATTCCTCCAGATATTTCAGAAGTTAGTGCAATTAGTGTTACTAAACCTACTGCTCCAAGTGTTACACCACCAAATCCGACAGCTAATCCTATAGTTTTTAGTATTCCACAATTGGAATCGTATGGAAATACCATAACAGCTGACAATACAATGAATTCTAATAAAAATTTACTTGATCCTAGTTACAGGTTAAGTAAAGCAGCCTCTGGTCATCATAAAGCTATTGGAGAATATATGACTAACAGTGGTTATTTTTATTCAGGTGAAAATACAGAGATGCATGTTGATATAACGAAACAAAGGGCAATAACATTAGATCCTGGTCTTCCTCAAATTAAAGGAGGAGGTCATAATCCTAATTATTCATTTGAAAATAAAGGTAAAATATATTTAGAAGTAATGGAAGTTGCAGGAATTGAAGTACAGCCAGATACATGGAATAATCCGCAAGTTACCGGCATAAATGGTTCGACAGGTCTTATAAGCGGGAATAAATCATTACAAGTGGCTCTTTTGTTTACAGACGAAGGAACAGGAAGCAGTACTACAAATAAACATACATTAAGAAATGAAGGAGAAATAAGTTTAAGTGGAAATATTTCAGCAGGATTTGCAACTAGTGATTTCAAGAGCGGTGTAAGCGTGAGTACTATAGCAATTAATAATGGGAATGTAAATATTAGTGGAGATAATAGTCACGGTATGGTTGTTTCAAAAACAACAAATGCTTTAGGACCTGATTCAAGTTTTGTGAATAATGGAACAATTAAGGTTACTGGAAACGATTCGGGTGGTATGACAGTACTTGGTAAAATCCAAGGTGGAGCTACTAATAATGGAATAATTACGATAGCTGCTAAAAATTCGTTTGGACTTTATTCACAAGTAGACTCTAATGTGAAAAATGCTGTAAATGGAAATATTAATATTGAAAATGGCTCTAAAGGAAGTATGGGTATAAGAGTTGGAAATGCTTCAGCAACAAATATGAAAAATGAAGGTACGATTACTATTAACAGTACAGATGGTAAAAATATTGGAGTTTATTCAAGTTCAGCAAAGTTTGTTAATGAAGGTAAAATTAAAGTAAATGGAGCAAATGAAAATATTGGAATGTACTTTAACGGAACGACTGGAACTACAGGAAATCAAGGAACAATAACAGTTGCGGGAAATAAAGTATATGGTGTAATCTTAAATAATGCGACATTTGAGAATGAAAAAAAGATAGAAGTAACATCAGATGGTACTGACTCTATTGGGTTATATCTTTCAAACGGATCTGCTGCAACAAATAAAAATGGTGCAACTATTTCAAATGCTGCATATCATGCTGTTGTACAAAATACAGGAACATTTACAAACGCTGGAGTTGTATCTGTTGAAGCAGGTGGAAAAGTAGGCTTATATTCAGAAAATGGAACATTTACAAATGCAAGTAATGGAGAAATAAAATCTAGTAATGGTGGAATTGCAATATTTACTAGCGGCTCTACTGGAACTGTTGAAGGTACAGTTACAGTTGGAGATTCAGGAACTAGCACTGGAATCGGAGTATATTCAGATGGACCTACTACAAGTACTACTTTTCAGGGTAATGCAGTGTTAAGTTTGGGAGAAAGAACAGTTGGACTTTATTCATCTAAGGCTAGTAATTTTGGAACAGCTTTCACGATAACAAATCTTAGTACTTCGATTGGTAAAAAATCTGTGTTCGCTTACTTTGGAAATACTGGGAATACAGCAGATGATACTGTAGATATAACAAACACTACGTTACAAAATTTAACTGTTTCAAGTATGGGTGAAAATTCAGCTGTATTTTATGGTGCGAAAAATACGACTATAAATATTGATGGAAATATAACAGCTGACAGTACGAAATTTTCTAATATTAATGATTCAGCACAATTTTTAGTGTCTGATGATGGAAAAGTTAATATTAATTCATCAAAAATCTTGACTTCTGGATTTAAAACGACAATTTCAGGATTAAATGGAGCTGTTGTAACAAATGATGGAAAACTTATATTATCAGGAAAAGACGGGGCTATAGGAATTTATTCCAATGCTTCAAAAGTGACAAATAATAATATAATATCAACTGCAAATAACAGTTCGATCGCAATTTATGGAAAAGAAAGTTCAACATTGACAAATAGTGGTACTGGGAAAATAACAACTTCTGGAACTTCATCAGTTGGAATACTGGCAAATAGCAGTATAGTAAGTAATGCTACTGGTGGAGAAATAACAACTTCTGGAACAGGATCAGCGGGAATTTATGGAATAACAAATTCGACAATTGAAAATTCTGGAAATATAACTACAGAAGAAACAGGATCAGCAGGAATTTATGCGGATAACAGTGATGTTACAAATGAAACAACAGGGAAAATAACTTCTAAAAAAGGAAGTTCAGCAGGAATTTATTCAACATCTACATCTGCAAAAAATGTTAAAAATAAAGGAACTATAGAAGTTGGAGTGGCAGGTTCTACTGAAACTCAAAATGTTGGAATTTATGCAGAAGGTAATCAGAATGTAGAAAATGATGGAAACATAAATATTCATATAGGCAATTCGATTGGTGTCTATGGTAAGGGTGCTAATGTTGCAATTGAAAATAAGAAAAAAATAACTTCAGATGCTTTGGCTTCAGATGCGATAGGAATAATGTCAGAAAAAGCAAAAGTAACTAATTTCGCAGGTTCTGAAATAAAATTACAAGGGAAAAAATCAGTTGGAATTTATGGTAAGGAATCTGAAATCGAAAATAGCGGAGATATTTTACTTACTGATACAACAGCTGCTTCGGCTTCAGTTGGAATTTTGGCAAATAAAGGAAGTGCTACAAATAAAGGAAATATAGAAATGAACGGTGGAGCTTCTGCTGGAATGCTAGGGTTAAATGGAGCAACTATTTCAAATGATGCTGCAACTGGAAAAATTACAATAACTGGAGATAAGTCAGCAGGAATCTATGTAGAAAATTCATCGCCTTCAAATGCAGGAACTATAAGTGTTGAAAGTAATAAATCAGCAGGAATCTTTGCAAAAATTTCAGATGCTGCTTCAAGAACTATTACGAATACAGGAAAGATTGAGTTAAAAGGAACAGGTAAGACAAAATCAGCAGGAATGTATGTAGAAATTGAAAGTACAGCGGCAGGAACTACAACATTGCAAAATGAAAAGGATATAATTGTTGGGCAAGAAGAGTCAGCTGCTATGTATTTAAAAAATAACGCTGGAGAAGGTGCAGGAACTGTAATAAATGAAACTCCAAACGGAAAAATTGACTTGGATGTTAAGAGTACAGTTGGAATTTTTGTTGATAAAGCTAAAGGAAAAAATAAAAATATAATAAATGTAAAAAAAGAAAATTCAGCAGGAATGTATGGAAGCAATGACTCCAACATAACTAATGAAAAAACAATAAATGTTTCACATGAAAATTCAGCAGGAATGTATGCTTCAGATTCAAATGCAACAAATACAGCTGATGGAACAATAACATTGACGGGATCTGCTGGAGCGACTAGCGGTTCGGCAGCAATGTATGGAAAATTAACAAGTTCATCCAAAAAAGATTATTCAATCTTAAATGAAGGAATAATAAATCTGACAAATGTTATTAAGAATGTTGGAATATATGGTGAATCTGTAAGTGGAGCACCTAAAAAATTGACATTACAGAATAATAAGGAAATAAATATTGCTGCTGGAAGTCCACAATCAGTTGGAATATTCGCTTCAAATGATGCTAATAATAATGCAGATAAAATAGAAGCTATTAATAGTGCCACTGGAACAATAACAGTAAATTCAGAAGAATCAATTGGAATTTCAGCTGTAAAAAGTACGGTTAACAATAGTGGAACAATTACTATGAATGATAAAAAGTCGGCAGGAATTTATGGTAAGTCTGGATCGGAAGTAACTAATAATAATAAAATAGAAATTAAAGAAGAGCAATCTGCAGGAATTTACCTTGAAAACAGTAATGCAGTAAATGCAGCGGCAGGAACTATTGATGTGTATAAAGGTGCTTCGGCAGGAATTTATGGTAAATTTACAAAAGATGCAACAGAAAATAATACAATAGAAAATAGTGGAACAATTACTTTAAAAGATACCGCTGGACAAGTAAAAAGTGCAGGAATTTATGGAGAGCTAGAAGCAGCTGCGTCTAAAACATTAACTATAGAAAATAAAAATATAATAGATGTCAGCATGAAAGAATCAGTTGGAATATTTGCTAAAAATGCTACTGGCAGCAGAGGGAATTTAACTGCAGATAATACAGGAGAAATCAAAGTAAATTCTGAAAAATCAGTTGGAATGCTTTCAGATAATTCAGTAATAAACAATAAAAATAAAATAACAGTAAATAATAAAGAAGCCGTTGGAATGTATGGGAAAAATGGTTCAGAAATAAAGAACCATAAAGGTGCAACAATAGAAATATTGTCAACTGGAGAGAGTGCGATAGGAATTTACGCTACAGGTAAAAATACCACTACATCGAACATTACTGAAGGTGTAAATGAGGGAACTGTTACTGTAAAAGGTAAAAAGGGAACAGGAATGCTTGCAACTGATAAAGCTAAAATAACAAATAACAGAGAGATAACAGGAACAGCGGAATCAGTAATTGGAATGTACGGCGTTGATGATGAAACAGCAGTTATAAATGCAAAAAATGCTACTATAAAATTGACTGGTGAAAAGTCAACAGGAATATTCTCAAAAGATGATGCAACAGCAGAAAATTCAGGGACTATAAATTTAACCTCTTCTTCTAAAAATTCAGTTGGAATGTTTGGTTCGGCAAGTGCCGCTGGTAAGAAAATCACCCTGACAAATACAGCAGATGGTGTAATTAATGTAGAATCTGAAAGCTCTACAGGAATGTTTACAAAAAATAATGGTAATTTGGCTGATTCAACTATAAAAAATGAAGGAACAATAAATTTAAAACAAAAAAGCACAGTTGGAATTTATACTCCAAAATCTAATATAACAAAAGTCGGAACAATAATATTAAATGATGATGCAGATTCTTCAGTAGCTGTTTATCTAAAAGATGAGGCAACAGTAACTGACACAACTACAGGAACAATTAATCTAGGCACAAAAAATCAAAACAGAGTTGCATACTATATCAAAGGGACAAGTGCTTCAGATACAGGAAAAATTAATGGAGCAAATATTGGAAACATAAGTGGATATGGAGTTGGAGTTTATCTTGATGGAGGAATATTGAATTCAAGCACATCAAAATTAGACTACACTACTGGTTCTAATACTGGTAATGGAATAATCGGACTTCTTATGAAGGGTGCAACTGCCGATATTTCAGGTTATAACCAAGGAATAAAAGTAGGAAACTCTGTATTAGGTGGATCAAATGATTTTTATGCAATAGGAATTTATACTGATGGGCAAGGATCATCTGGAAGCCCTAAGGCAATATCAACATCAATAACTGCAGGAGCAAATGGAGTTGGATTATTTGCTGAAAATAGCAGCCATATTAAATATGCAGGAACTATGAATATAGGAGATAACACAACAGCTGGAACTGGTATTTATATTGGAAATGGTGGAGATGGAACCAAAGCTTCAACAGTAACAATTGATAGTGGTGCGGATATTAAACTGAACGGAGTAAATGGAGTTGGAGCAATAGTTACTACTAATGCAACTGTTAATTTTGAAACTGGAGCGAAAATTCAATTTGGCGGTGATGGAGTAGGTATATTTGGACAAAAAGGTGCTGTTATTAATGATAATGGTGGAACATTGGTTACTAATGGACACTCTGTAGAAAGAACAAGGGTTACTGAAGGAAGTTCTGTAACTTCAAGTGATTTGACAGTTGCACTTGGAAATGCACTAGATACAGGAAATATACTTTCTCACGTTATAAATGGAGAGGCTATTTTACAAACAGGAGTTACAGTTGAGGCAAAATCAGCAACTAAGAATATTATTGGACTTATGGCAGATGGAAATAGCAATCCTGCGTTAACTTGGGTTGGAACTGCTGGATATGATGCTGAAAATAAAGGAAAATTAGATTTGTCAAATGCTCAGACAAGTACGGCTATGTACCTTGATTCAGCAAGAGGGCTTAATTCAAAAGATATTCTTGTAGGAAATAAATCAACTGGAATCTATGGAATTTATAAAAACACAACTGCAGGCTATATTGGAGCACCTGCTGGATTTAAAAATGAAGGTATAATTACAACGACTGCTGGTTCTAAAATAACAATTGGAGATGAATCTTCTGCTATTTACTCAATTGGATTTGATAAAGTTGAAAATAATGGAAGTATAGCTGGTGGAGATAAATCAGTTGGAATTTATGCAAAAAATACAGCTGCAAGCAGTAAGAATATAGATGTGGTAAATACAGGAGATATTACGTTAGGAAAAGGTTCAGCTGGAATTTACATTGCGCCAGAAACTGCAAATGCTTCCAATGCGACAGTTGTAAATAGCGGAAATATCACGGTTGGGGATTCTACATTGGATGCAAGTGGAAATGTTGAATCTACTTCAGTTGGAATATTTGTAAGAAATAAAACAAATTTGACAACTACTGGAGATGTAACAGTTGGAAATAAAGGATTTGCATTGTATGGAAATGATTCGACATTGACTGTAAACGGCGGAAATTATAACTTTGCAAATAATGGAAGTTTGGCATATTTGGAAAATAATGCTATGTTAAATTATAATAATGCTGGAACATTGACAACTTCTTCAGAACCAATGTTATACATTATTAACAGTAAGGCACAAATGAATAATAATGATATTATTGTATCTTCAAAAGGAACTGGAATTTATATGACAGGAACATCTGCTTTTGGTGGATGGAATAATATGATATTAAATAATGGTTCTACAGGAATTTATGTGGATAATTCAAATGCTGCAATAGATGGTAAGAAAATAACAGGTACATCTGACAAGGCAAAAGGAATTGTTTCAATAAATTCAAATGTTATGAATAAAGCAGATATGGAGTTCTCTAGTGATGATTCAATTGGAATTTTCTCACAAAATAAATCAGGTGTGGCAAAATCAATTTTAAATAATGGAAATATTGATATTACTGGAAAACGTTCAATTGCAGCGTATTTGGAAGGAACATCGGATCAGACATTTGAAAACAGTGGAACGATAAATGTGGATAGAACTGCAACGTCTGTTAAGAATGATTCTACTGTCGGAATTTACGCACAAAATGGATCGACAATTAATATTAAAAACAGTGGAACAATAAATGTTGGAGAGGCTTCATTTGGAGTTTATTCGCTTAGTGAAAATGGAAATGTGGAAACTGCAGGAAGTTCTATAATCAATGTTGCAGATAAGGCTATTGGTGTGTATAAAAAAGGAGGAAGTGTTAATCTAGGCGGAACAGTCAATGTTGCAAATCATATTGCAGCAGATGCTAATAGTGAGCCTGTTGGAGTTTATGGAACAAGTGGAGTTACAATTAATGATACGACAGCAAACTTTACTGTAGGAGATAAATCTTACGGTGTAATTTTGTCAAATCCAGGAATGAGCAGAACAAATGTTTACTCAAATTCTGCTTCATCAAATGTAACTTTAGGAAAAGAGGCGACTTTCATTTATGCAGAAGGAGCGTCAAGAGTTACAAATAACGCAGCAATTACATCTGGAACAAATGGGAAAATTATCGCAATTTATGGAAAAGATGGTGCAAATATTGTAAATAACGGAATGATTGACTTGTCACAAGGGCTTGGAAATCAAGGTATTCTTGTTACAGGGGCATCTAATGCAGTAAATAGAGGAGTAATAAAAGTTGGAAAAACAGACAAGACAGATCCTGACAATATTATTTACGGAATTGGAATGGCAGCTGTAGGTGGAGCAAGTATTTCAAATGAGAGAGATATCCATGTTAGAGGAAACTTAAGTATCGGAATGTATGGAGATGATAGAGGAACAATATTAAGAAACTCTGGAAATATCTATTTAGATCCGTCAAGTGCGACAGCTTCTGATAAAGTTCAGACAATGATGGGAGTATTTGTAAATAACGGAGCAAAATTTGTAAACACAGGAAATATTACCACAACTGGCTCTTATCACGGAAATGACAATATTCAGGGACTTGTAGGAGTTGCTGTATTAAATGGAAGTACACTTGAAAATTATGGGAAAATTGATATTGATGCAGATAGCAGCTACGGTGTTTTAATTAAAGGGACTTCAAGTAATAAATCTATAATTAAGAACTATGGAGAAATTAACATAAGTGGATTGAAGTCTTATGGAGTTAGATATGATGCAGATTCTCAAGGAGTATCTGGAGATTTGCCAGTTGGAACAGCCGCTACTCCTGTAAATGTATTGCCATCCTTGAGTTCAGGAACTGGAACAATAACTTCTGCAAATGGAGCGAAAGACTACTATGCACCAACAGATCCAAGTAAAACTCTAGGTGGAGTGGGAATTGTTCAATTGCCAAATGGACGGCTTGCAATTCAGAGAAACGGTGTAACATTGGATGATAGCCAAGTTCAAACAATAGATTATGCTACTCCTCAGACAAACTACGCTTTTTCGAACTTTGGAGTTTATGTAGATACATTAGGAAGAACACGTCCAATTAATGTAAATGGAGCAAATTCTATCGGAATTAACAGTGATCTTTTAATTGGAACAGAATTTTCAGTGCTTACAAATGCTAAAGATGTAATTATTGGAAAACAAATACTGCAGCCGTTCTTGAATCAAATAAATGCTGGAATATTTAACTTTACTCCATATTCTGCTTCATTAACTTGGATGGCAACGCCTGAAGTTGATCCGTCTACACAGCAGATTACACGTGTGCTTATGACAAAGATTCCTTATACAGCCTTTGTTTCAACAACTTCAAACGAATTTAACTTTACTGACGGATTAGAGCAAAGATACGATGTAAACAGTTTGGACTCAAGAGAAAAAGGACTATTTAATAAATTAAATACTATTGGAAATAGTGAAGAAGCATTATTGGCCCAATCAATTGATGAAATGATGGGACATCAGTATGGGAACGTACAGCAAAGAATCTTTGAAACAGGTAATTTATTAAATAAAGAATTTGGATACTTAAGAAATGAATGGGATACAAAATCAAAAAATTCAAATAAGATAAAAGCGTTTGGAATGAAAGGCGAATATAAGACAGATACAGCTGGAATAATTGATTATAAAAATAAATCCTATGGATTTGCATATTTGAATGAAAATGAAACTATAAAACTTGGAGAGTCAGCAGGATGGTATGCAGGAGCTGTTAGAAACAAATTTGACTTTAGCGATATAGGTGGTTCAAAGGAAGAGCAGAATATCGTAAAAGCAGGTATATTTAAGTCAATGCCGCTTGGAAAAGATCATAACAACAACTTGAACTGGACTGTTTCAGCAGAAGGATTTGTAGGAACTGGTGAAATGAAGAGAAAATTCCTTGTTGTTGATGATATATTTGAAGCAAAATCTGAATATCATTCATACGGGTTTGGATTAAAAAATGAGCTTAGAAAAAATATTAGAACAAGTGAGCGAACAAGCATTTCTCCATACGGAAGCCTAAAATTTGAATATGGAAGATTTGACGGAATAAAAGAAGATACAGGACAAATGCGTTTAGAAATAAAAGCAAATGATTATTATTCAATAAAACCAGAAATTGGAGTAGAATTCAAATATCAGCAGCCAATGGCAGTAAAAACAAATTTTGTCGCCAAATTAGGACTTGCTTATGAAAATGAGCTAGGAAAAGTTGGAGATGTAAACAATCAAGGAAGAGTCCGTTATACAACTGCAGGATGGTTTGACATAAGAGGTGAAAAGGATGACAGACGTGGAAACGGAAAAGCTGACTTAAACCTTGGAATTGAAAACACAAGATTTGGTGTAACAGTAAATGCAGGTTATGATACAAAAGGCGAAAATGTAAGAGGTGGAATTGGATTTAGAGTAATTTACTAATTTTAATTATCATACCTTATCTAAGGGAAATATGAAGTTGATGCATAATTAAAAATAGGCTTATAAAAAAGCTTTAAAATTTTCTTAGTAATCGGAGGTTTATTAAAATGACAGAAGAGGAAATGATAGAGAATCTTGTTGAATCAGCTAAAAAAGAGCATATTCGCAATGAGATTCGAGATCTTTTGAATGATAAGATAAAAGAGGCTGTAAATATTCATAAAAAGGATTTAAAATATATTAGTAACCTTGAAATGGAAGAATTTATGGAAAAAGATGAATTCTTGGAAAGCGGAGCAGGAAAATTATTGATTAAATATTTTAAATATATGTATAATAATTTTCCTGATGAATTAAGTTACCAATTTTCAAATTTTCCATTAAAATACAAAATATATAAAATTTTGGACTTTTCTTGTGAGTTTGTAAAAAGGGATTTTGAGAGTAATTTTGAAATAAAAAATAAAGAACATTTTTGGAATAACTGTAAATATTTTTTTAAATATTTTCAAGATTTGACAGATGAGTATATTAGAAGTTACGATTCATATTCAAATAATTTTTTGATAAAATTAGGAATTTTAATAATTGTTAAAAATATTGAAACAGTAAATATGGGAGGAAATGAGAATAGAGATGAAATAAAAATACTGGATAATATTTTTATAAACTATATTGCAAATAAAATTAATGAAAATGGAATGACCATAATGTTTGAAAGATATTTGGATGATGGAAATTTTAATAAATATTTTCAAAATATGGAAATGCTAAATATTGGGAAAACAAGAAAATATCTGGAAAAGAAATTTTTTGAGATTATAATAGAAAACCAAAAGATTTCAAGCATTGTTAATGAAGGCATAAAATTGTTCATTATGTTTTCAAATATAGAATTTTCTTCTACAGTTAATAATAATTACTGTCGTAATAAATTATTTGAGAAAATAATGGAAAATTTTAAAAAATATGATTTTTCTCAAGGACAGAAAATCTATCTTCTTGTGAATTACGGAATTAATATTATTTTTGAAAATTTTGAAGATTCTAAAGCAATGTATAGCTTGTTTCAGGATACAATAAAAGAAGACTTGGAAAATACAAAGAAAATTTTAGATTATAATTTAAATGAGAAAAAACTAAGATATTCATTTTTACTACATTTTCTTATAAGAGAGAATTTAATTGATGAAAATGAAAAAAATAAATTTATAAAAAAATCTGAAAATATAATAATTGGAAATTTGAAGGAAATATTTGAGATGAAAGCCTGGGAATGGTATCCAGCAAAGTTTAGAAACTTGGATTTTTTGAAGGAAGAAGACATTAATTGGGAAAATATTTTTGTAAATTGCTTGG
Organism: Leptotrichia shahii; assembly: GCF_008327825.1. Classification (NCBI taxonomy): domain Bacteria; kingdom Fusobacteriati; phylum Fusobacteriota; class Fusobacteriia; order Fusobacteriales; family Leptotrichiaceae; genus Leptotrichia; species Leptotrichia shahii. Next base: position 543,260 of record NZ_AP019827.1, read on the forward strand.
GAAGTAAATCGACAGTTATCTTAGCAAAAAAAGACAAAATAATACTTTCACTTTTTAAATATTCAAATATGTATAAAAAAGTTTTTCAATTTTTGACAAATTGTATAAAAAAAGTAAATTTATTTAAGAATCTTTTTACAAAATATGGAATACTTTATGGAATAAGTGATTTGGAATCCATAATGGATGAATTGTGGAATTATGGATTCCCAATCAGCTTTATAAATGAAAAATATTTTGAGTATATTGAAAAAACAGGTTTTAATGGTGAAAATAATAACATTTGGATTAAATTTTTACATAAGCATAAGAAAGAATTGTACGAAAGTTTTGAAAATGATAAAATATCGAATGAGAACATAGAGAATTACGTGAAAATTTTATATTCAAAAGATAATGGATTTGATTATGCAAAATTAGCTGGATTGCTAGTAAATGCAGAAAGACATTTGAAAAATGAGATTGAGGAAATCTTGAGAAATAAAATGGATAAAAAAGGAGTAAGAGATAAATTAGAAAAAATTGCTGAAGATAAAAATAGCGATGCAGAATATATTGCTCAAAAATTAATAAAATACTGGAATAATATAAAGGCACAGGAAGAAATAGAAAATCTGGGAGATTTAAAGAAAATTATTGAATATGCAGATAGCCTGTGTCTTGAAAAGCATGAAGAAAATGCAATATTTAATACGGAAGTTGACTATAATTCAGTACGGATAAGAGATAGCAGCCAAAGAATGCCATCTAAATTAATTAAATATTATATTTCAGAATATATATTATCAAAAGATATAAAAAGCATGGAAATATGTAATAAAATTGAAGAAATATCACAAAGAGAAGATCTCAGAAGATTTATTGAAAAAATATTTGAAAGATGGAAAGTACATAAATTTAATCCAAAATATAAAAACATTTTTGTACCCTTAATAAGGACAGCAAGTTTGGAACAAATATCTGAAATGATTGGTGTGGTTGACATGCTTGTAAGCGAGTATAATAAAGTTACAGTTGCAGCTTATGGAATAAGAGTTCTGACATTGCGAAGAGAAGTTAAGGAAGTGGGTGTGCTCTTAAATGGATTTAGCTTAAATTATAAGGATAAAAGAATAAGAGTTGCGGCTGATGAAGCGTTGGAAATAATTGCAGAAAGAGAAGGACTTTCACGAGATGAATTAAATGATATTTTAGTTCCTGATTTTGGTTTTGAGATGGATAGATCAAAAGTTTTTGAGTATGGTGAAAAGAGAATAAAAGCAATACTTAATATTAAAGAAGAACCTCAAAGAATTATTCTTTACGATAAAAATAATAAAGTAATGAAGTCATTTCCAAGAATAAATAAAAAAAAGAATGGTGTATACGTTATTCTTGAAAAACATAAAAAAGAAATAAAATACATAAAAAAGCAATTAAGAGGAATATCGTTAGTGCAGAAGGATAATCTATTAAAAGCTCTTTTTACCCAAAGAAAATGGACAGCAAAAAAATGGAATGAAATTTTTATTAAAAATCCAATTATGCAAAAATTTGCAATATTTCTTGTTTGGAAAGAAATAGATGATAAAAATAAAATAATAAATACATTTAAATACACAGAAAATGGAGCTTTTGAAACAATTGATGAAAAAAAATATGAAATAAACAAAGATAATTACATAAACCTTTTATATCTTCCTCAAATTTCCAATAATGGACAGAAATATTGGAAAAAATACTTCAAAGATAATAAATTACATCAGCCTATAAATCAATTAAATATGACAATATACAAATTAACAGAAGAAAAACAGGAAAAAATAGAAATTTTAGATTATAATAATAAAAAGTTTTTTGCAAAGGAATTACGTAAGCAAAATTTGAAATTAAATTTTGAAATGAATTCTGAAAATGATGGAATGATATATGGAAATCATTATTATGATGAAAATACAGATATAACAGCTGTTATTTTAACAAGTTCATTTTTTCCAAGAGAATATTCAAAAATGATACAAATAGAAAAAATATTTTTTTTTAAAGGAAATACATCAATTCAGTATAAAAATATTTTAAAAAATCAGAATATAAAATTTTTAAAATTAAAAGATGTTCCAGATCGTATAATAAGTTTGGCATGTTATATGGCTGAAATTTTATTAGGCAATGAAAAAGAAAAAAATTAGAATTGTAAAAAATATAAAGATAAAAGATTAAGGAGAGTAAAATTGAGTAGTAAAAAAAAGGTAATGTTATTTTTAGGGGCAGTTTCATTAATTGCTTTCGGGAATTATCGACAATTTGTAGAAAGTCATAAGGGAAAAACTGCGACAGAAGGAAAGGTTAGTGAAAAAGCCACTTCATCGGTAGATAAAAATTCAAAAGAAGATAAAACAAGTGAAAAGGCAACTTCATCTAAAGGCGAAGCATCTAAACAAGGAAAAACTGGCGAAAAGTCAACATCATCAGTAAATAACGAAAACAAGGCAAAGTCTGAAAATAAAGAGCCGATGCCAGAAGCGAAATCTGCTCCACAGATAGATAAACCAGCAAGTAATACACCGCCAAAGACTTCAAATGAAAAAGAAAGTAAAAAGCCTGAGAATAATCAAAAGAAAAAAGATAATGTTGAAAAGTCTAAAAGTCAAAGTTCAAAAAAAACAAAGCAAAACGAAGAGGGAGAATTAAAAATTGATAAAAATAAAGAGGTTGAAAATCAGTATAAACTGAATATGTCAAAAGAAGGAAAAACAAGCGAAAAAGCCACTTCATCAAATGGGAAATAGGTAAAAAAATATGATGTATAAAGTTCAAGTGCGTTTTTTATTTCATTCAGATATAAAAATAAAAATACCTGAAATTTATAATGATTCAATTTTTGATGATTTATTTGGAATATTGGAGGATGTAAATAGAAAATATAACTCCTACTCAGAAAATTCGTATATTGATAAGATTAATAAAAATAGTGGGCATTTTGTAAAAGTGGATTTGCAAACCATTGAAATTTTGAGGAAAATTATTTATTTATCAAAAATTATTGGTGGAGAATACGACATTACAATAATGCCTCTCATAAGGCTTTGGGGATTTTATAAACAAAATCCCGTTTTGCCGTGTTTTGAAGAAATAAAAAAGGCTAAAAAACTTATTGACTATAAAAAGATTATCGTTGATAGGAAGAGAAGCCGTATAAAAATTGGGAAAAATCAGGAAATTATAACAGGTTCATTTATAAAGGCTTATGCGATTGAAAAAATGGTTAATAGAATGCGAGAGATGGGAATAAAAGATGCTGTCGTAAATGCTGGAGGGAGCAGCATTATTGGCTATTGATGAGTGGGGAATCATCGCTGAGAATCCTGAAGATGAAAAAGAGGTGTTAAGAAATGTAAATGGAATGCCTACTAGAATAACAAAATATAAGCACTCTGGAGATAAAGATAATGATTTGTTTGAAATAAAAATAAAAAATATGAGTTATTCAACTTCTAATCAAAAAAATACATATCTTATGATAAACAATGAAAAATATGGTCATATAATAAGTCCAAAAACTGGATTTCCATCTCAAAATAAGCAAGTTGGAGTAATTACAAAAAGTGCCTTTTTTGGAGATATTATTTCAACGGGGCTTTATAATCAGATTCCAGAAGGATTTTATAAAATTATGGAAAGGTTATCTTGTGAAATGGAAATTTCAGGATTTTTAATTGATAAGTTTGGGAAAATACATTATTTTAATATGGAGAAACATTTTTAGAGAAGATAAAGTTAATTAAGCAATAAAGAAAGATAAAAAAATGTTTTTTTAAAAATTTTTAAATTTTTCAAAATTATTAAAAAAATTTTAATGGAAGGGAGAAAAATAAATTGGCAAAAGATGTTTTACATGAATTAAGGGATATAAATTCATTAAAATCAAGGAGAAATAATGTAGTATTGATTTTTCTGTGTTTCGTTGTGGGAATTTTTTCTGGAATTATTGTTGGAAGCTATACGTTAATATTAAAAAAAATGACAATTTTTAGAGAATTTTTTACTATAAATTTGGGATTTCCTAAAATAATTATCGGAGTAATAGTATTTATACTATTGGGACTGGCTATACAATTTATGCTTTCCAAATATCCATTAATTAGCGGAAGTGGAATTCCGCAAGTTAGCGGATTGCTTACAAAAAAAGTAAAATTTAAGTGGTTTGGAGAGTTAATTACAAAATTTGTAGGCGGGATATTGGCAATTGGGGCTGGAATGTCGATGGGACGTGAAGGGCCTTCGGTACATTTGGGCGCTTTGGTCGGGTCTGGAATAAAGGAACTTGCGAAGCGTTCAGAAGTTGAGGAAAAATATCTTGTAACTTGTGGAGCAAGTGCCGGTATTTCTTCAACATTTAATGCTCCACTTGCAGGAGTTATATTTTCACTTGAGGAAATCCATAAATTCTTTTCTCCGCTGCTATTAATTTGTGTTATGGTGGCAAGCGGTACTTCTAATTTTGTTTCTAGAATGATTTTAGGTTCACATACGTCTTTTCAATACAATTTTATATTGCCAAAAGGTATTCCATATTATGTAATTGCACTTGTAACAGTCGTTTTCTGCATTGTAATTACAATCACAGGAAAGGCATTTAGCTATTTTTTGCTGCTTATTCAAAAATATTATAAGAAGATAAATTTGAACAGTTATGTAAAGATGTCAATATTTATGGTAATAGCGTATACTGTTGCTGTATTTTTTAGTGATGTTACAGGTGGTGGACATGAACTTATAGAGGAAATGTTTGGAAAAAATGTAATGTTAAAAACGATTGTTATAATTTTATTATTAAAATTCTTTTACACAATGCTTTGCTATGCAACAAGCGCTCCAGGAGGAATCTTTCTTCCAATGCTTGTAATAGGGGCTTTGACAGGAAAAGTCTACGGTGAAGTGCTAAATCATTATTTTTCAATTCCAAATGAAATAATCGTGCATTTTATGTTGCTCGGAATGGCAGCTTATTTTACGGCAGTTGTGAGAGCTCCAATTACTGGAATTACGTTAATTTTGGAAATGACAGGTAACTTTTCATATTTGTATATGCTAATAGTTGTTTGCACAATAACTTATATTTTTACAGAACTATTAAAAATGGAACCAATTTATGAAAGGCTTTATCTGAATATGTTTCAAAAGCAAATCTTGGAAGAAAAAAAAGATACTTACAAAATTCATAAGAATGATAACAGGTTGGAAATTCTGGAAAAATGGTGGAAAAATAAAAAATTTGGAATTGGCGTAAGACCAGATGTAAAGGATAAGATTGTAACACTTTTGATTCCAGTAGGAGCAAATTCTGAATTTGACAATAAATTAGTAAAGGATCTTAAATTACCAGAAAATTTATTAATCGTAAGTGTTCGTAAGGCTGGAAAAGACAGCATTGCACGTGGGGATACGCCAATTCAAAGTGGAAATCAGCTTGTAATTATAACGGATTATGAAACTGCCCAAAAATATGCCGGAGAATTGCGGGAAAGAGGAATGAAGATTATTGAATAGTTTTAAGCAAGTGTTTTAAATATTTTACTTTGCCTAAAAAATGTAACAGTAGAAAAAAAATCAGCTTTGTGGTAAAATATGTACATAATTTGTAAAAAAATATAAATAAAAATTTTAAAATTTAGGAATTTGAAATAGGAGGAAAAATAATGCCAAGTGAACTGAATAAAGTTTATACACCAGCGGAAATAGAAGACAAATGGTATAAAATTTGGGAAGAAAAAGGATATTTTAATGCACAGCATAATAGCGAAAAACCAGGATATTCTATTGCCATTCCACCACCAAATGTAACTGGGATTTTGCATATGGGACATATGTTGAATAATGCGATTCAAGATGCAATTATTAGATATAAAAGAATGAGCGGGTTTGATACACTTTGGATTCCGGGAATGGATCATGCTGGGATTGCAACTCAAAATAAAGTTGAAAGAATGTTGAAAGAAGAAGGGACTTCAAAGGAAGAAATCGGATATGATGAATTTTTAAGAAGAACTTGGGAATGGAAGGAAAAACATGGCGGACTAATTACAAAGCAGCTTAGAAAGCTGGGAGTTTCATTAGATTGGACAAGAGAGAGATTTACTATGGATGAAGGGCTTTCAGAAGCTGTAAAAGAAGTTTTTGTAAAACTTTATAATGACGGGCTTATTTATCGTGGAGAATATATTGTAAACTGGTGTCCGCATGATAAAACGGCTTTGGCTGATGATGAAGTTAATCACATTGACAAAAAAGGAAAAATCTGGGAAATCAAATATAGAATTAAAGATACCGATGACTACGTTATTATTGCGACAACAAGACCTGAAACAATGTTAGGAGATACAGGGGTTGCAGTAAATCCAAACGATGACAGATACAAGCATTTAATTGGAAAGAAAGTTATTTTGCCGTTGATGAATAGGGAAATTCCAGTTGTTGCAGATGAATATGTGGATATGGAATTTGGAACTGGAGTAGTAAAAATGACACCTTCGCATGATCCTAACGACTTTGAAGTGGCAAAAAGAACTGGACTTGAATTTATAAATATTTTTACAGAGGATGCACATGTAAATTCAAATGGTGGAAAATACGAAGGATTGGAAAGATTTGCGGCTAGGAAAGCGATCTTGGCTGATTTAGAGGCTGAAGGACTGCTGGTTGGTACAAAAGAGCATAGTCATGCTGTGGGTCATTGTTATAGATGTGATTCGATTATTGAGCCAAGAGTTTCGACTCAATGGTTTGTAAAAATGGAACCTCTTGCGAAAAGAGCGTTGGAAGTTGTAAAAAATGGACAAATTCAAATTACTCCAAAAAGATGGGAAAAAGTTTATTACAACTGGCTTGAAAATATTAGAGACTGGACTATTTCTAGACAAATTTGGTGGGGACACAGAATTCCCGCATATTATGCTGAAGACGGAACAGTTTTTGTAGCCAAAAGTTTGGAAGAGGCAGAAGCACAGGCACATGAAAAATTTGGAAAAGATGTTAATTTGACAGAAGAAACAGATGTGCTTGATACTTGGTTTTCATCAGCATTGTGGCCATTTTCGACATTAGGCTGGCCAGATAAGACTCCAGATTTGGAAAAGTTCTTCCCAACAAATGCGTTAGTAACAGGAGCGGACATTTTATTCTTCTGGGTAGCAAGAATGGTTATGATGAGCTTGTATATAAATGATGAAATTCCGTTTAGCTATGTATATCTGCATGGAATCATAAGAGATGAAAAAGGCAGAAAAATGAGTAAATCTTTGGGAAATTCGCCTGATCCGCTTGATTTGATAGCAAAATACGGAGCAGATGCAATAAGATTTAGCTTTTTATACAATACTTCACAAGGGCAGGATATACATTTTTCAGAAAAACTGCTTGAAATGGGTTCAACTTTTGCAAATAAAGTCTGGAATGCATCAAGATTTGTATTATCAAATTTAGAAGATTTTGATGTTTCAACAACTTCAGATAATTTAGAATTTAAACTTGAAGATAAATGGGTTTTATCAAAATTACAGACTGCTTCCAAATTAATTAATGAAAATATGGAAAAATATGAGCTAGATGCCGCTGCAAAATTAGCTTATGAATTTTTCCGTGGAGATTTCTGTGACTGGTATGTGGAAGTTGCCAAAACACGTGTTTATGGACAGGAAGGCAGTGATAAAGTTGTGGCACAATGGGTTTTAAGACATGTTCTTGATAAGGGGTTAAAAATGCTGCATCCATTTATGCCATTTATTACAGAGGAAATTTGGCAGAAATTACAAACTGGCGAAGAAACAATTATGTTATCAAATTTTCCAAAAGAGGAAAAAGAGTTTATAAATATTGATACTGAAAAGGAATTTGACTGTCTGAAGGAAATCATTTCGGCAATTAGAAATATTCGTGGAGAAGCAAATGTTTCGCCAGCTAAGAAAATTGAAGTTATTTTCAAAACGGTTGATGAAAATGCAAAAAATATTTTACAAAATAATGCTAAAATACTAGATAAATTGGCAAATGTTGAAAAATATAAATTTGATGCCCAAATTCCAAAATTAGTAGGATTTAGGTTAGTTGACACAACTGAAATTTATGTGCCACTTGCTGATTTGATTGATTTAGATAAGGAAATTGAAAAATTAGAAAAAAGTATTGAAAAAGTACAAAAGGATTTGGACAGAACCTTAAATAAGTTGTCTAACGAAAATTTTGTTAAAAGGGCAAAACCTGAAGCTGTGGAAAAGGAAAAGAGAATTAAAGAAGAGCTTGAAAATAAAATTGCCAAACTGACAGAATCAATAAATTTATATAAATAATTTTTTTGGACAAGAGCATTATTTTATGCTCTTGTTTTAAAATTTATAAAATTTTTATGAAAATTATCATAAAAAAAGTTGCAAAATTAAAATTATGTTGTAAAATATATTAATACTAAATTCTATTTAAAAAATAAAAAAGTTTAAAGGGAGGAAATATGAAAAAGTTATTAGTATTAGTTTTGACGGCATTAGCTTTGAGTTCGTGTTTATCTGCAGGAATAGGAATAGGAACTGGAAGAATACACGGTGGAGTTGGAATGTACTTTTAAAGATTGGAGATTAAATTTATGAAAAAAATATTTATTATAGCGATGGTTTTATTTGCTATTACTGCTTGTAGCAGTGCAGATGGAAAAGGGAAAAATTCAATTAATATTGGTGTTGGATTTTCGGGACTTTAAAATTTTATAATCAAAATTTAAAAAATTGCATTTATTAGAATTTTAGAGGCTAAAGGAGAAAAAGGAGAGTTTAAAATGGGAGCATTATTTTGGGCAATTCTATCAGGAATAACAGCCATTTTGGAAATAATTATTCCAGGGCTTGTGACAATTTGGTTTGCACTTTCAGCTTTAATTGTAATGTTTCTTGCAAATTTTATTAAAGATTCATTGATACAGTTTTTAATATTTGCTGTACTTTCGGTAATTTTCCTAATTTTTACACGTCCAGTTTTAAGAAGATACATTGAATTGCAAAGAAAGACAAACTTTGATGCAAGTATGAAGGGAACAGATGTAAAAATTGAGAAAGTAGTGGATACTAAAAAGGCTGAAAAGGAATATGAAGTGAAGTTTAAAGGCTCTATTTGGACTGGAATAAGTGAAGAAATATTATCAAGTGGAGAAATCGTGAAAATTAAAGGATTTAAAGGAAATAAAATAATTTTAGAAAAAAATAAGTAGTTATAAAAAATAAAAAATAGGAGGTAGAATTATGTGGGCTTTACCAATAGTAGTAATTCTTATTGTAATTGCATTAATTTATATTTTAAAATCAATAAAGATCGTACCTGAATCACGTGTGCTTATTGTGGAAAAATTGGGAAAATATGACAGATCTTTAAGTTCGGGACTTAGTTTTCTGAATCCGTTTTTTGACAGAGTTGCAAGAAGCGTATCGCTAAAGGAACAAGTTGTTGACTTTCCACCTCAGCCAGTTATTACAAAGGATAATGCGACAATGCAAATTGATACAGTTGTTTATTTTCAAATAACTGATCCAAAATTGTATACTTATGGAGTGGAAAGACCACTCTCAGCAATTGAAAATTTGACAGCTACAACATTGAGAAATATTATAGGAGATATGACAGTTGACCAGACATTGACTTCAAGAGATATTATTAATACAAAAATGAGACAGGAATTAGATGATGCGACAGACCCTTGGGGAATAAAGGTAAATCGTGTAGAATTAAAGAGTATTTTGCCACCAGCCGATATTCGTGTTGCAATGGAAAAGGAAATGAAAGCTGAACGTGAAAAAAGAGCAAATATTTTGGAAGCTCAAGCTAAAAGAGAAGCTGCAATATTGGTTGCTGAAGGAGAAAAACAGGCTGCTATTTTAAGAGCTGAAGCTAAAAAGGAACAACAGATAAAAGAAGCAGAAGGAGAAGCAGAAGCTATTTTATCTGTTCAAAGGGCAAAAGCAGAAGCATTGAGGCTATTAAATGAAGCTGCGCCAACAAAGGAAGTATTGTCATTAAGGGGAATGGAAACTTTTGAAAAAGTGGCAGATGGGAAAGCAACAAAAATCATTATTCCAAGTGAATTGCAAAATTTGGCTGGAATGGTTACAGCAGTTTCAGAGCTTGTTAAAAAAGATAAGGATGTTGAAAAATAGGTTTTGTATGGGAAGTGTAATTTTTTTTACAGACTTGAAAATCTAAAAAAATGTGGTACACTTAAAGTATAAGGCTGTTCATTTTTTAATTTTTAAAAAACTTTTTAAAGTGAATACATAAAAATATATTTCAATAGAAGGAGGTTTAAAATGGTAGGAATTATCGTTGCAAGTCACGGTGAATTTGCCGCTGGTATAAAACAGTCAGCATCAATGATTCTGGGTGAAGCGGAATTACTTGAATCAGTCGTTTTTATGCCAAGTGAAGGTCCGGATGACTTATATAAAAAAATTCAAGATGCCATTGCAAAACTAGGAACAGAAGAAGTTCTATTTTTAGTTGATTTATGGGGAGGAAGTCCATTTAATCAATCTAATCGTTTTTTTGAAGAGGATCCTGATAAGAGAGCGATTGTTGCGGGTCTTAACTTGCCAATGTTACTTGCGGCATTGTCAGAAAGAGAAGATCTTGACACAGCACATGAAGTAGCAAAAGCTATTGTTCCAGAAGGAAAAGATCAGGTTAGGGTGCGTCCTGAAGATTTACAGCCAAAAGAAGAAGCTCCAAAAGCTGCAGCACAAGATAATATGCCAAAAGGTGCAATTCCAGCAGGAACAGTTATTGGAGACGGAAAAATCAAATTTGTGCTAGCACGTATTGATACACGTTTACTACATGGACAAGTTGCGACAAGCTGGACAAAGGCAACTAATCCAAACAGAATAATCGTAGTTTCAGACACAGTTTCAAAAGATGAATTACGTAAAAAATTAATTGAACAGGCAGCACCTCCAGGGGTACGTGCACATGTTATTCCGCTTGATAAATTGGTGGAAGTTTCAAAAGACCCAAGATTTGGAAATACAAAAGCGTTATTATTATTTGAAAATCCTCAAGATGCACTTTATGTAATTGAAAGAGGTGTTGACATTAAAGAATTGAATGTAGGGTCAATGGCTCATTCTGTTGGAAAAGTTATGGTCAATAATGTACTTTCAATGGATCAAAATGATGTTGAAACTTACAAGAAACTTAGAGATTTAGGTGTACAATTTGATGTTAGAAAAGTTGCCGCTGATAAACGTGCAGACTTATTTAAATTAATTTCAGAAAAAGCAAATGAAGGATTAAAACTTTAATTTTAGGAGGATATTATGGATTTTAATATTTTAGCAATCATTTTAATATTAATTGTCGCATTTTTAGCAGGAATGGAAGGTATCCTTGATCAATTTCAATTCCATCAGCCAATTATTGCATGTTCATTAGTTGGTCTTGCGACAGGACACATGAAAGAATGTATTATGTTAGGTGGGGCATTGCAGTTAATGGCTCTAGGTTGGGCAAATGTAGGGGCAGCAGTTGCTCCAGATGCTGCACTTGCCTCAGTAGCTTCAGCAATTATTTTTGTTAAAGCAGGAAAATTTGATGCTGCAGGTCAAAATGTAGCAATTGGTACGGCAATTGCACTTGCAACAGCTGGATTAGTTTTAACTATGGTTGTTCGTACTTTATCAGTAGTTATTGTTCACCAAGCTGACAGAGAAGCAGAAAAAGGTAATTTTAAAGGAGTAGAGTTCTGGCATATGGTAGCACTTGTATGTCAAGGATTACGTATCGCTATACCTGCTTTACTATTATTATTTATACCTTCTCACATTATTCAGCACGCTCTTAATTCATTACCGAAATGGTTTACTGACGGAATGACTATCGGTGGTGGATTTGTAGTTGCAGTAGGGTATGCAATGGTTATTAACCTTATGGCAAACAAGGAAGTATGGCCTTTCTTCTTCCTAGGATTTGCAATTGCACCATTAAATGAACTTACACTAATTGCCACAGGAATTATAGGTGTATGTGCAGCTATTATTTACTTAAATGTTACAAGTAATGGTGGCGGTGGTAACAATGGCGGAGGAAATGGAGGTTCATCAGCTTCAGGAGATCCACTAGGTGACATCTTAAATGACTATTAATCTAAGGAGGAATAAGAAATGTCAGAAGACAGAATAAAATTATCAAATGATAAAATAAAACTATCAAAAGCTGATCGTCGTAGTGTAATGCTTCGTTCTCAATTTTTACAAGGTTCTTGGAATTACGAACGTATGCAAAATGGAGGTTGGGCTTATTCATTAATTCCAGCATTGAAAAAATTATATCCAAATAAAGATGATGCAGCGGCAGCTTTAAAAAGACACTTGGAATTTTTTAACACACACCCATATATAGCTTCACCAATTTTAGGAGTAACTTTAGCGTTGGAAGAAGAAAGAGCTAACGGGGCGGCAATAGATGATGCGGCTATTCAAGGGGTAAAAGTAGGAATGATGGGACCGCTTGCGGGAATAGGAGATCCTGTGTTCTGGTTTACAATACGTCCAATTTTAGGAGCAATTGCAGCTTCTCTTGCAACAAGCGGTTCAGTTATTGCACCATTATTCTTTTTCATAATTTGGAATGTGATTCGTATCGCTTTCTTATGGCACACTCAAGAGTTTGGTTATAAAAAAGGTTCAGAAATAACAAAGGATTTATCAGGTGGATTATTACAAACAATAACTAAAGGAGCATCTATTTTAGGTATGTTCATTATGGGTATTCTAGTTCAACGTTGGATTACAATTAAATTCCCAAGAGTTATATCAAGAGTTCCACTAGCTGATGGAGCTTATATAAAATTTCCAAATGGCTCAGTAACTGGTCCTCAATTACAAAAAATTCTTACAGATTTTGGAAAAAAATTATCACTTTCAAATACTCAAATAACAACTTTGCAAGATAACCTAGATAAATTAGTTCCAGGATTGGCAGCATTATTATTGACTTTCCTATGTATGTGGCTGCTTAAGAAAAAAGTCAGTCCAATCTTAATTATCTTTGGATTATTCCTAGTTGGAATTGTGGGACATGTAGTTGGAATATTTTAAAAATATAAATTGTCAAAAATTTGATTTTATATAATTAAAAGTTTATGTATAAGAAAAAAGTTGGAACTAAGAATCCAACTTTTTTAATAATTTGTAATAAAAATTAAAAATGAAGAAATGAGGAAGTAAAATTGGCTATTTCAATGAATACAAAAGTACTATTCACAACAAAGGCAAATTCCTTATCTGGAATGATTGGAAATAAAAATGGCGATGTGCTTGTGGGAGATAAGGCTTTTGAATTTTACAATTCAAGAAATCCTGAAGATTATATTCAAATTCCGTGGGATGAAATTGTGAGAGTAAGAGCGCAGTTGTTCTTTAAAGATAAGTATATTCGTGGATTTTTTATTGACACTAAAAGTACTGGCTCGTATAACTTTGTTGTAAAAAATGCGGGAAAAACGTTAAAAACAATGCGTGATTTTCTAGGAAATGAAAAAATTGTGAGAAATAAACCTGTATTATCGTTAAAAAGGGTTTTTGAATGGTTTGGCAGAAAAAAATGAAAAAAAGATTTTAAAGTTTTGTTTATATTTTCTATCTTTTTAATCTTATTTAATATTTTTTCTGGTTATAGTATTTATAAAAAAGCATCGACTGAGGAATTACCTTAAACGAAAGTGACATAAAAAATGGGATAATTCAGTAGTTCCGAATAGTTTTGAAATATCTATATTTTAGAAAAAATTTTTTACAAAAAATATTAAAAGAATAGAAAATAGTAAGAATACTTTTTTGCAGAAAAACTTTGTTATTATAGATTTTCAAATAAAGATTATAAAAAAGACGAATGTTACTATTTTAATTAGCAAAGTTGCTTGATAATTTGTGGCATTTTAAATTTAATAGAAAATTTAAAAAAAAATTTTTAGCAAGGGATTTTATTCCCTTGTTATTTTTGTAAACTATAAGTTACTAAGCAATTTATGAAGGATTTTTAAAAAAATATTTGTAAAATTTATGGAAAAAACTTTTTAAAAATGATACAATACTTTAAAAAGGAAAAGAATATTTTCAAATTTTATTTTTAAGAGGTATTTATTATGGAAAAATTGGAAAATAGTAAGGTAAATAAAAAAAATAAAGTAGAAAAAGTTAGAATTATAAAAAGTGGATATGGAAATGAGGATTTGTTAAAGGATTTTTATAATTATTTGAAGGAAAGAAATATTCAAGAAGTTTTTGGTGTGGAACAGGCTGATCTTATAATTTCACTTGGTGGAGATGGGACAATGCTTATTGCAGCAAAGGAGGCTATTAGAGGGAATATCCCTGTGCTTGCGATAAATATGGGATCCCTTGGATATCTCGCCGAAGTTAAGCCGCAAGAGGCTGTACAAATGATGCAGGATTATGAAAATGGAAATTATAAGACTGAGGAAAGATCATTTCTTAAAGTAAAGTATGAAGATAATGTTTTTTATGCGTTAAATGAACTTGTAATTACAAAAGGTGGACATGAAGCTCATCTAATACAGGTTGAAGTTTATTCAAATGATGCTTTTGTAAATAAATATAGAGCTGATGGAATAATAGTTGCGACTCCTACAGGTTCTACTGCCTACTCGCTTTCAGCTGGCGGTTCAATCGTTCATCCAGGGCTAAATGCTCTAACAATTACACCACTTGCTCCACAAAGTTTAACAGCACGTCCAATAATTGTAAATGGATGTGAAGTGCTTAGTTTTAAGGCGACTTCCAGAGACGATGCAGTTCATTTGAATATTGACGGAAATCAATGGTTTCAGATTAAAAAAGGAGACTTAATATCTGCAAGAATATCAAATAAAAAAGTTAAAATAATAAAACCTGTAAATAGCGATTACTACAGTATTTTACGGCAAAAATTAAAATGGGGAGATTCTGTTTTATAATTAATAATATAAAAAAATAGAAACTATATCTTATTTATTTGGTAATAAGAAATTTTATTCTTTTGATAAATAAAATAAATAAAGAATTTTAAAAAATTTACTATTAAAATGACAGATAGTATAAAAAATATTTTTACATCGTTTCTACTTTTTATTATACTTATAAGAATAGTATGCTGAACATAATAGTTTAAAGAAAGGCTTTGGAAAAATAAAATGGTGAAAGGGAAAAAATGCTAAGGGAATTAAGATTAAATAATTTAGCAATAATAAAAAATCTGGATTTGGAATTTAATGAAAAATTTATTGCAATGACTGGAGAAACAGGAGCAGGAAAATCAATTATCCTAAATGGAATATCGTTATTAATTGGTGAAAGAAGTCATACGGATATGATTAGAAATGGTGCGCAAAGCCTTTTTGCAGAAGGGGTTTTTGAGCTGAATGAAAATCAGAAGAAAAGACTGAATGAGCTTGGATTTGAAATTGAAGATGATGAACTCATTATAACACGGTATTTTGACAGAAATGCTAAATCTAAGATTACAGTAAATGGCTCAAGGATGACTTTATCGAGATTAAAGGAACTTATGGTGAATATTATTGATTTAGTTGGGCAGCATGAGCATCAATTTCTTTTAAATAGTGATTATCATTTACATCTTTTAGATAGATTTTTAGATGATGAAGGGAAAATGCTTTTTAAAAAGATACGTGAAAATGTAAATAAAATAAAAAAATTAAATTTGCAAATAAGAAATATTGAAGAGGAAAAATCAAAAATTGCAGAAAAAAAAGATATTTTGGAATTTCAGCTTAATGAAATTAATAATCTTGAATTGAAGGAAAATGAAGATAATGAGCTGGAAGAAGAATATAAAATATTATTCAATGCAGGGAAAATTAGCGAAAAGCTGGAGGAAACATCACAATTTCTGAAGGAAGGAGAATTTTCAATTTTAACTGCACTTGGAAGAGCTAAAAGAAATTTAGAGCAGCTTTCAGATTTGTCAGAATCATATAGTGAGATTTATGAAAAAATTGAGTCTGTCTTGTATGAAGTTGAAGAGATATCCTATTCTGTGGATAATTTTGTTGGAGATGTTGAAATTGATGATGGAAAGCTGGAAAAAATTGTGGAAAGAATTGATGATATAAATAGGCTGAAATTAAAATACGGTTCAACAATTACTAAAATACTTGAGTTTAGGGATAAAATTGAGAAGGATTTGTCATTAGTTAATTTTGAAAATGAAGAGCTGGAAAATTTAAAAAATGAAAAAAGTGAACTTGTAAGCCAATATTTTCAAGATAGTGAAAAACTCGGCGAAATTCGTGCAAAGATTGCAGAAAATTTACAGAATACAATTGATGTTCAGCTGGATGACTTAAATATGGAAAATGCAAAATTTAAAGTGGAAATTACAAAAACTCAGGAAATAACAGCTCATGGAACAGATAATGCAGAATTTATGATTGCAACAAATGTGGGAGAAACATTTAAGCCACTTGCTAAAATAGCTTCAGGAGGGGAAATTTCACGTATAATGCTGGCTCTTAAAACTGTATTTTCAGTAGTTGATAATATTTCTGTGCTAATTTTTGATGAAATTGATACTGGGATTTCAGGTGAAACTGTGAGAAGAGTGGCGGAAAAATTAAGAGAGCTTTCAAGAAATACTCAAATTATATGTGTAACACATTCTCCGCAAATTGCAGGAAAGGCACAGCAGCAATTTTTTATTAAGAAGGAAATAGAAAACAACTTTACAGAAACAAAAGTGTATGAATTAAATACTGAAGAAAGAATAAGGGAAATTGCAAGAATCATTTCAGGAGACAATATTACAGAGGCATCTATTAATCACGCCAAGGAGATAATGGGATTATGGGACAAGAAAGTATTGGTATAGATAATCTGAAAAGGAAAAATCAAGAAAAGCAGGAAAAGAAAATAAAAAAAGATATATCTTTTGAAAATAAAATGCAAATTAGGGAATTTCTTGACTTTTTAAAATATGAAAAAGGAAGTTCCAAAAGTACAGCTGACGGATATAATCGTGATTTAGTACAGTTTTTTTTATTTGTTGAGAAAAATTATGATGAAATTGAAGAACGCAATGTTTTTGAATATATTGAATATATAAATGAAAAATTAAAGAGAAATTCAGTATCAAGGAAAGTTTCGACAATAAAGACGTTTTATAAGTTCTGTTATTTGAATAAGGCGGTGAAAAAAGATCCGGCAGGGATGGTAAAATCTTTAAAACGTGAGCATAGATCGCCTGAAATATTGACATTGGAAGAGATGAAAAAGATTATTGATAATTGTCCAAGTACGCCTGAAGGAATGCAAAATATGCTTATTATTAAATTTTTGATTGCAACAGGGGCTAGAATATCGGAAATTTTAAATTTAGAAATAAAAGATTTGGAAAATAAAGAATATGAATTTATTAAAGTGCTTGGAAAAGATTCAAAATATCGAATAGTACCAATTTATGACTATTTTGAAAATGAAATAAAAAACTATTTAGATGTTTATAGGTCAAAATTAAAAAATGCAAAAAACAGTTTTAAGATTTTTCCAAATACACGAAGGGAAAAATTTTGGAAGGATTTAAAAATTATTGCAAAAGATGCTAGAATTGAAAAAAATGTGTATCCACATATTTTTAAATATTCGATTGCTGCAATTTTGCTTGAGAATAGTGTTGATATAAGTATAGTTCAAGAAATACTGGGTCATGCTACTATTATAACAGCAGAAGTTTATCCGCATTTTGAAAAAGATGAATTAAAAATGATATATAATAATATAAAACTAGGAGATGACTAGAGGAATGAAAGAAAGAAGTGAATTGAGGAAGCAAAAGGATGAAAAATCAAAAATACTTATGATTACAGTTATAGCATATTTTTTATTTTTTATACTGACAAAAATGGAAATAATAACAGAATATTTAGGAATTATTGTACTAATTTTGTTATATATGTATGCTAATTATAATTTAATAAATATGTTTTTTACTAGTAAGAGAACTACTTTTAAAGTATATGCTTTTCTTTTACTGGAAGTTCTCTATCTGTTTACAGTAAATATTTCAATGTTAGGTGCAATTATATATATTGCATTATTTTCACTTTTAATTTTTTCAATAAGAAAAGATGAAGGAAGAGAAGAAATTCCTAAGATAACAAAATTTGTGAATATATTTTTAATATTTAAAGTTGTTTTTGTGTTATCAATGTTAATTTTTTAAATGGAATTTAGTATTGGTTTATAAATTTTAAGTTATTAATCATACTTGACACAAAAAGAAATTTAGAATTATTAAAAATAGATAAAAGTTGAAAAAATAGTTGAGAAATATATAAAAAAGTAGTATAATGAAAAAATATTGTAAATTAATGATTTAGATGAATTGGAGAAATAAAAATGGAAATTAACAGCGTTAGTAAAAATAGTGGGACAGATGTTATGAAATGTGTAGAAGATGTCACAGATAGAGCAGTTAATGCACAAGTTGAAAAAAATTTATTTCTTGGAGAATATAAAGAAAGAATTATAAAAGCTCTTACTTTTGAGGAAATAAAAGAAAAAGGGATTTATTATGAAATAGAAGAGGCTTTGGAAAATAAAGATGTGGCAAAAATGGTTATCTCACGTCATACTGATTTTGAAGCTATAAAAAAATATATTGAAATAGCTAAAAAGAAAAAAATACCATACAAAATGATTGATAATCTAGTTTGTTCTGGAGATATTGCACTTGTTGTTGTTGCAAAAGATGCGATTGTGCATGAAGCTGGAGATGAAATCATTATAACCTCAAAATTAGAAATGTGCCATTTAAAGCATTTGCCAGATGTGTATTATGAAGCAATGGAAAGTCCAATCTGTGATTTTCATTTAAATATAATAAAAGAAGAAATGCCTGAATATGCAAAAAATTATAAGGAACTGACTTTTATGGATAAATTATTTGGTTCAAAATGTCCAATATGTCAAAAATTAGGAGGAAAAAAACGTGGTTGATGGATTTAGAATAAAAGGAAAAACGCCATTAAATGGGGTAATTACAGTGAGCGGTGCTAAAAATGCCGCACTTCCAATAATTATAGCGACACTTGTTGCAAAAGGAGAGTATATTTTAAGAAATGTGCCAAACTTGAGAGATATTAGAGTAACAATGAGGCTGCTTGAAGATTTGGGAATGGAAACAGAAAAATTAGATGAAAACACTTATAAAATAGTAAATAATGGATTTAAAAGAACAGAAGCAAGTTATGAGATTGTAAAACAAATGAGAGCTTCATTTCTTGTAATGGGACCTATGATTGCAAATTTAGATGAAGCGGTTGTATCACTTCCTGGAGGATGTGCGATTGGTTCAAGACCTGTTGACTTGCACTTGAAGGGATTTGAACTGTTAGGAGCAGATATTACAAGGGTTCATGGATATGTACACGCAAAAGCCGATAAATTAAGAGGTGCTGAAATTCCTTTAGGATTTCCAAGTGTGGGAGCCACTCAAAATATTATGATGGCAGCAGTAAAAACACCTGGAAAAACTGTTATTTCAAATGCGGCAAGAGAACCTGAAATTGTTGATTTGGGGAACTTTTTAAACAAAATGGGAGCAAAAATTACAGGACTTGGAACTCCAAATATTGAAATTGAAGGAGTTGAAGAACTTCATGCTGTGGAATATTCAATTATGCCAGATAGAATTGAAGCTGGAACTTATATAATTGCCACGTTGATTACAGAAGGAAATCTGAGAATACAAAATGCAAAACTTGAAGATCTTGGGGTATTTAAATCAGAACTGGAAGCAATGGGAGTAAAATTTGAGAAAAATGGGGAGCTTTTGAGCGTAATAGGAAAAGCAAGAGATTTGAAGCCGTCAAAAATAAAGACATTGCCACATCCAGGCTTTCCAACAGATATGCAGCCTCAAATGATGCTGCTTCAAGCACTTGTGAATGGTGGAAGTTCGATGGAAGAAACAGTATTTGAAAATAGATTTATGCATGTGCCTGAATTTAACAGAATGGGAGCAGATATTACAATAAGACATGGAGTAGCCTTTATAAATGGAGGGTTACCTTTGACAGGTGCAGAAGTAATGTCGTCAGATTTAAGGGCTGGAGCAGCATTAGTGCTTGCAGGACTTGCGGCAGATGGCGTGACAGTTGTAAATAGAGTTTATCATATTGACAGGGGATATGATAAATTGGAATTAAAATTAAATACTGTTGGAGCTCAAATTGAGAGAATTAAATTGGATATATAGTGAGTTTGTGAGTATTTTTTGGAAAAATTAAAAGACCTTTTTGATTAGGTCTTTTTTTGTATATTGGGGACAACTTGGAGATAAATTAAAATTTTAGATAAAAAATCTATTGATTCAATACATAATTTTATGTATAATAATACTGAGGTGATGAAATGCCAATGACGTCAACGAAATAATAAAATTACTTAAAAAGAACGGATTTGTACAAATTGTAGGCGGTAAAGGTTCTCATAAGAAATTTTATAACAGAGTACGGGCAAATCAACTATTGTTCCTGATCATAAACAAGAACTTGGTAAAGGTTTGGAGCATAGAATTTTAAAACAAGCTGGACTTAAATAAGTCTAGTTTGTACCTCATAAAAGGAGAGTGAATAAATATGGTAGTATACCCAGCAATATTTCATAAATCAGTAGAAGGAGGATATGTTGTAGTATTTCCAGATTTTGATTACGGGGCAACAGAAGGGAAGTCATTAGAAGAAGCAATGGAAATGGCTGAAGATTATATTGGTACTTGGTTGTATGATGACTTTGTGAATAATAGAAAATTGACAGTTCCGAGTAAATTAAATGATATTTCTATTGAGATTTCTGAAGATGAAAAGGAATTTTATGTGGAAGGTGAAAGTTTTAAGACGTTAGTTGCTTTGGATATGTTGAAATACGTGAGTGAGTGTAAAAATACAGTAGTTAGAAAAAATGTATCTATACCTAGCTGGTTAAACGAAATGGCAAAAAATCAAAATTTGAATTTTTCTCAAATATTGCAAAATGCTTTAAAACAAGAATTAAAAATAGAATATTAATATTTAGTTGCAGTTATTAAATTAGCTGTGATTTCTCGTTACGTTATAAAAATTTTTGGATGCATTGTCTTTTAAATTTATTTATGATAAAATAAAAGTGTAGTAGATATGGTAAATATACTCAAATGAATAAAATTTTAAGAAGTTGAAGGCTCTTGAGTTTGTGAGAGCTTTTTTCTTATTTGTTTTTTTGTATTTGATGGATAAAAAAGTAAAGGGAATAGGTGTAAGATGGGAAAATTAATAATTGTAGAAGGAACGGATGGAAGCGGGAAGCAGACACAGACAGAATTGCTGTGTAAAAAATTGAAGGAAATAAAGGGAGAAGGAAAAGTAAAAAAAATATCTTTTCCAAATTATGAGAGTAGAGCTTCAGAACCTGTAAAAATGTATCTTGCAGGCGAATTTGGTGAAACTGCGGAAAGCGTTAATGCCTATGCGGCTTCGGTACTTTATTCAGTTGACAGGTTTGCTTCGTTTAAGACTGAATGGGAAAAGTTTTATGAAAATGGAGGGATTGTGATTAGTGATAGATATACAATTTCAAATATGATCCATCAAGTTCCAAAAATTTATGATAAGATTGAAAAGGAAAAATATTTAGATTGGCTTACAGATTTAGAGTGGGTAAAAATTGGGATACCAAAGCCAGATGTTGTGTTTTTTTTGGATATTCCTTTTGAAATCAGTCAGAAACTTATAAAGGATCGGGAAAATAAAATAACTGGGAAGAAAGAAAAGGATATTCATGAGAAGGATAAGAATTATTTGAAAAATGCTTATGAAGTGGCGAAAGATCTTTCGGTAAAATATGGATGGAATGTAATTTCTTGTATAAATGAGAATAAATTGAAGGAAATAGAAGATATAAATAATGAAATGCTGAGAATAATATTGAAAAATATTTAGAAATATACGGTTTTTAATTTTATTAAAAAATATTTTTAAAATAAACAAAAACATATAAAAAGTAATTAAATTATGGTATAATAATATTTAGAGTAAAAATGTTAAAATAAGGAGAGGGTGTAATGGCTAGAAAAAAGGCAGAAGAAAAAGATGACAAAGGATTAAGTGAAAGAGAAAAAATGCTTAATTTGGCACTAAAACAAATAGAGAAAGATTATGGTGAAGGTGCTATAATGAAGCTTGGTGAAAATCAGAAAATGAATATTAGAGCTATTTCTACGGGAAGTTTGAATTTGGATATAGCACTTGGGATTGGAGGAGTTCCGAGAGGGAGAATTGTTGAAATTTATGGAGCTGAGTCTTCGGGGAAAACAACTCTTGCACTCCATATTATTGCGGAAGCTCAAAAGGCTGGAGGAACTGTGGCATTTATTGATGCGGAACATGCTCTTGATCCAGTTTATGCAAAGGCTCTTGGAGTAAATATTGATGAACTTTTAATTTCACAGCCTGATACTGGGGAGCAGGCACTTGAGATTTCAGACATGCTTGTCAGAAGTGGTGCAATGGATGTAATTGTTGTGGATTCGGTTGCGGCACTTGTTCCAAAAGCTGAAATTGAAGGGGAAATGGGAGATCAGCAAATGGGACTTCAAGCAAGACTTATGTCAAAAGCACTTAGAAAATTGACAGGAACTATTGCAAAATCTGATACGGTTATGATTTTTATTAATCAAATAAGAGAAAAAATCGGAGGATTTTCATTTACTCCAGGTCCACAAACTACAACCTCAGGAGGACGTGCATTAAAGTTCTTTTCAACAGTTAGAATGGAAGTGAAGAGAGTAGGTTCTGTAAAGCAAGGAGACGACGTTATTGGAAATGAAGTTCTGGTAAAAGTTACAAAAAATAAAGTTGCTCCGCCATTTAAAGAAGCTAGATTTAATGTTATGTATGGACAGGGAATTTCTAGAATTGGAGAAGTGCTGGATGCAGCGATAAATTTAGGAATCGCTTCAAAGGCTGGAGCGTGGTTTAGCTATGGAGAAGAACGATTGGGACAAGGTCGTGTAAATGTGGAAAATATGCTAAAAGAAAATAAAGAACTATACGGAAGATTAGAAAAAGATGTGTTAGAAGCTATTCGTCCAAAACAGGAAGAAGTTAAACAGGAAAATCCAGAAAATGATCAAGCTCAAAATGATGGAAATGGCGAAATAGAAGGTAATGAAAATTAATAAAATTTATCGGAATAAAATGTACCTTGATACAGGAGAAATTATGGATATAAGTCTGCTTATCAGGCAAAGATACGATTTGAAGGAAAATGATAACATCGAGAGGTTTTATGACGAGATTTCTTATGAAGCCTCTCTTGAAAAAGGGATTTTTCTAATTTCATTAAAGGATAGGACAAAAAAGGAATTACAACTAAAATTAGAGGAAAAGTATCAAAATAAAGCAGCTGTTTTACGAGCAACAGAAAAACTGGAAGAGCTTGGATATTTAAATGATTTGAATTATGCAATGTCATATATTGAAAGTAAAACATATGGTAAAAATCGTGTTTCATATAATCTTTTTCAAAAGGGAGTCAGAAAAGATATAGTCGAAAAGGCATATTTGGCTCTAGATGAGGAAAAGGAAGAAAATGTTGAAGATGTAAAATTAGAAAAACTGATTGAAAAAAAAGGTAAAAAAGTCAATATAAATAACGAGCGGGACGAAAAAAAAATAAAAGAAGAGCAAAAACTTATACAGTATCTGGCAAGGCAAGGATTTTCTCTTGATAAAATTTTTAAAAAAGTGAAGGAATATAAGGAAAATTATAAATAATGAATCGTGTTTATAAAAATAAAAAATAATAGCAAAGGAGGAAACTAATATGAGAACTGTATTTTACCATCTTGTGCTTGTAGGTACTTTTATTTATGGAAGTATTTTTCATATCTGGTATCTAATATTTAATAGAGGTGAAAAAAGATACAGATATGTGTGTAGAGTAGCAAAAAATTGGGGAAAAAATTTAATATGGGGGTCTGGAAGTAAAGTAAATGTTATTTATAAAAATGGAAGTGAAGAGGAAGTAAGGAAAATACGAGAGAATAATGAAGCTGTCATATTAATTTCAAATCATCAGAGTAATGTTGATATTCCAGCATTACTTGGATATTTGCCACTTAATTTTTCATTTATTGCGAAGAAGGAAATGAAGAAATGGCCTGCTATTGGGCGATGGATGCGTTCGTTTGACTGTATTTTCTTGGATAGGAAAAATGCTAGGCAAGGGATGAAGGATATGAAGGATGCGATAAGTAAAATAAAAAAAGGGCATTCTTATGTGATTTTCCCTGAAGGAAGCAGAAGTAAGGATGGAACAATTGGAGAATTTAAAAAGGGAAGTTTTAAACTTGCGACTGATACAAATGCCAGAATATTACCGATTACGATAGTGGGAACTTATGAGGTGCAAAGCCGTAAAAGTTTGAAAATAACACCAAACAAAAATATAAAAATTATTGTGGATAGACCAGTTGAGTTGAAAAATATGTCGAGGGAAGAAAAAAAAGACGTACATAATGTTGTAAATAAAATTATAAAGGATAATTATAAAGAGGGAAAAAATATTTAATAAGGTCTAACTGAGGTCAGAAGAAAGGAAAGGAACGCTATGAAAGTGTTTTTAGCAACTAAAAATAAGGGAAAAATAAAGGATTTTGAAAAACTGACGGAAGGGATGGATTTGGAAGTTGTAACGATTTTAGATGGGCTGGATATCCCTGATGTTGTAGAAGATGGAAAGACTTTTGAAGAAAATTCTAGGAAGAAGGCAAAGGAAATAGCCGATTATACTCGAATTGTAACAATTTCTGATGATTCAGGGCTTTGTGTTGATAGTTTGGATGGAGGGCCTGGCGTTTATTCGGCAAGGTTTGCTGGAGAAAATGCGAGCGATAGAGAGAGAAATGAAAAATTGCTTGAAGTAATGAAAGATGTAAAGAAAGAGAATAGACAAGCGCATTTTGTGTCTGTTGTGAGTATTGCTTTTCCAAATGGAAAAATTCATTCGTTTCGTGGCGAAGTAAATGGAGAAATTTTGTTTGAGCTGAGAGGAAGTAATGGATTTGGGTATAATCCGTTATTTTATTCGTATGAGCTAAAAAAATCATTTGGAGAAGCTGATGATGAGGAGCGGAAAAGAGTTAGTCACAGGGCTAAAGCGTTTAGAAAACTAATTGATTCAGAACTTCTTAAAGAAAAATAATATTTTTATTCTTAATTTTGAAATTATTTAGAAAAAAGCTGGAAAGGAGCTTGTTATGGAACTTACTGATGAAAAAATTGAACTGAATGGATTGATTCATAAGGGAGTGGGTAAAATTCTGATACTAATGGCAGTATTATCGGTTGTGTATGGAGCGGTATTTTCGATTATAGAGAAGACTTATCATATGCAGGTTGTTGCGGCATTTTTGCCAGTTGCTGCCATTGTTGTCTGGATTTTGTTTATTTTTTTGCGAATCGACAGGCTAAAACTGGAAAAGGGAGAACTTTTGCTAAATAAGAAAAATTTAGATAAAAAAAATGTCTCGGGATATATGGATAAATATGTAGGAACACCAAGAATACATTTTACAGTAGACGGACAGGAAATTTTATTTGAACCTTATGTAAATCGGTACAGCAGAAGCGATACATCTAACAAAATCACAGCCATAGGATTTTTTCTAAAGGAAAAAGGAATTCCTGAAATAAAATATCAAAAACTCTATCGTAAAATTTTGCTTTTAAGATTAGTTATAATTTTAGGAATTGTTGCTCCAGTAATTTTTACAGTTTAAGGGAAATAAAAATACAATGTTGGTAAATCTGAAAATAAATAAATTAAATTTAGAAAAAAATTTAAAAATAGTCCGTTCCATTAATAAAAGCCTTATTTGCGTAATCAAAGATAATTCCTACGGGCTAGGAATTGAAAATATCCTGCCAATACTTCTCGAAAACAAATGTGATTATTTTGCAGTGGCATATATTGAAGAAGTGGTAAAAATTCAAAAGGTGCTGGAAAATTTAAAATTAAAAAAACAGAATGATAAAATAAAAGTAATGGCTCTTAATTATGTAAAGCCTGAAAATGTGGAATATGCAATAAAGAATAATATTGAATTAACAGTTTTTAACTTTTCCCAGTTGATTGATTATCTAAAAATTTTGAATAAATCTTTTGAAAATGCTACGCTAAAAATCCATATAAAAGTAAATATTGGAATGAATCGGCTCGGATTTGATGAAAATGAGATTTTGGAATTAATTGAAATAATAAAAAAATATGAAATAGATCCTTTAAATAATGAATCAAAAAATAAAGTTCTAAAAAATAAAATAGAGATAATCTCGATATTTTCGCATATTTCTGATGCTGAAAATCAGGTTGAAACAGAAAAGCAAGTTGAAAAATATGAAAGAATCTTAAAAATATTTGACGAAAATAATATAAAATATCAGTATAAACATTTACAGGCAAGCCCGTTACTCTTTAAATATGGACAAAAATACAATTATGATTTTGCACGAGTAGGAATGGCACTTTATGGAATGGAGCCTTTGTCTTATGATGTGGGATTATTAGATGTTATAACGGTAAAGTCGCAAATTATAAACATAAGAAATGTAAAGAAAAATGATAAAATTTCCTATGGAGGCAAAGGCATTGTAAAGCAGGATTCTAAAATAGGAATTGTCGCAATAGGCTACGCCCACGGACTTCAAAAGCAGATTGAAAATTCAAGGGAAGCATACGTTTTAGTAAATGGTCAAAAAGCTAAGATTATTGGAGAAATTTGCATGGATATGATTTTTGTTGATTTGACGGATATAGAAAATGTGGAAGTGAATGATGAAGTTGTGATTGTTGGAAGTCAGAAGAATATTGAAAATGGAATTACCAAGAGAATAACATTAAGGCAAGTAGCGAAATGGGCTGGGACAATACAAGATGATGTTTTAACAAAATTTGGAGGAATAAAAAAACAGTAGATTGATTTGGAATTAAATCTTTTTACTGTTTTTATTTTTTATTTTAAAAAATTTTTTCGAGCTGCTTTTTTTTACAATAGATTTGTTCAATAATTTAAATTTTTTTATTTTTATAAGGGGTCAAGATCCTTTGTTTCAAAACATTTGTTTTATTAAATTTTAAATATATATAGTTTCTGAACAAGTTTAATATTTTTTTATGTAAAAGAATAGGTGTATTGTGTAATCAAGAAATATAAGAAAAAGGATTAATTCATTTAGGCGAAGAAATTACTCCAAAAAAAATTAAAATTGATTTTTTTTAATTAAGAAAAATATAATTATCAAGATGAAATACTCGATATTCATAATGTGTACGCTTCTTTCTGTTATTTACATATTGGAGTGTAACGGTTTGTTATATCATAAAAAAAAGAGAAAACTGCCTAAAATTTTCTATTTTTTGAATGAAGCAAATGTGATATAATGAAAATATAAAAATAAACTTGAAAAAGAAAATTTTAAAAGTAAAAGAGGAGTGAGAAAAATGTATAAGATATTAAAAGATAGATTTTTAAGATATGTGAAATTTGAGACAAGATCGGATGAGAAAAGTGAGACTATTCCGTCGACACCGACGCAAATTGAGTTTGCGAAGATTCTCGTGAGGGAATTGGAAGAGATTGGGATGGAAAATGTGTATGTGAATGATGCTTGTTTTGTAAATGCGACATTACCTGGGAATATTGATAAAGATGTACCTGTGATTGGATTTATTGCACATATGGATACTGCGGATTTTAATGCAGTTAATGTTAATCCACAAATTGTGGAAAACTATGATGGAAAAGATATTGTACTGAATGAGGCGAAGGATATTGTGCTGTCGGTTGAGGAGTTTCCTAATTTGAAGAATTATGTTGGGAAAACAGTGATTACTACTGATGGAACTACACTTTTAGGAGCTGATGATAAGTCCGGAATTGTGGAAATTGTTGAAGCGATGAAATATTTGATTGAGCATCCTGAGATTAAGCATGGGATTGTGAAAGTAGCGTTTGGACCTGATGAGGAAATTGGGCGTGGGGCAGATAATTTTAATGTGGAAGAATTTAGGGCGGATTTTGCGTATACGATGGATGGAGGACCTGTTGGAGAGCTTGAATACGAAAGTTTTAATGCTGCTGGAGCTGTTTTCAAGATAAGAGGTAAGAGCGTACATCCTGGAACTGCAAAAGGAAAATTGATAAATGCAAGTTTGATTGCAGCAGAAGTTGTGAACAGTTTTCCAGCTGATGAAGTGCCTGAAAAGACAGAAGGTTATGAAGGGTTCTATTTCCTTGATAAAATCAGTGCAAATTGTGAAGAAGCTGAATTGTCGTATATTTTGAGAGATCATGACAGAGAAAAATTTGAGATGAAGAAAAAATTTGCGGCAAATGTTGCGAAAAAAATTAATGAAAAATATGGAAAAGAATTGGTGAGTGTCGAAATAAAAGATCAATATTACAACATGGGAGAGATAATTAAAGATCACATGAATGTTGTGGAAATTGCTGAAAAGGCGATGAAAAATTTAGGAATAAAGCCAATAATTCAGCCAATTCGTGGTGGAACTGACGGGTCAAAAATTTCATTTATGGGACTTCCTACACCAAATATTTTTGCAGGTGGAGAAAATTTTCATGGAAAATATGAGTTTGTTGCACTTGAAAGTATGATTTTAGCAACTGATGTAATTGTAGAAATTGTGAGGTTGAATGGAGAAGGGAAATAATGAATGAGAAAAGCGTTAGTGAAAACATATATATATGAATTAATTTTTTTGTGTATTTATTTAACAGTTATGAATAAACTTTTGGAAATTTTTGAAGAAAAATTTATTTTAGGAGTTTTCATAATTTTAATAATAAACATAGTGGTGTTTTTTTATTTGATAATTTATTTAATAATTTCTTTAAGATCCCAATATCATGTGTATAAATTGAATCTTTCAAAAAGTATTGTGATGGAGAAAAAACTATATAAGATGACAAAAATTAATATTAAGAAAGATATTCACAGAATTAATTTGTCAGCTTATTACAGGTTATTAAATGAAGAGGAAGAAGCATTGAGATATTTGAATGAAGTGAGAATAAGTAGGTTTACATTCCCAATAGTGAGATGTTGTTATTATATGAATTTAGCAGAATATAAATATTACCATGGGAAAAAAGAAGAAGCTAGAAAAATATTTGATGAGAATATTAAGAAGGAATCTAACAAAAACTTATTAGAAATTTTTTTAGATTATGAAGATAATCCTGAACAGAAGGTTTTTGAACTTGAAAAAATATTACCAAAACAGAGAAATAGGTTGTATAAAATGCAAGTGGAGAATGCTTTGGCAATAACATACGAAGAAATTGGAGATTTTGAAAAAGCAATGAAATTTTATAAGAAAGTGGCTGAAAAAGAGAGTGAAATTTATTTTGTTAAAATTGCTAAAGAAAAGGTTTTGGAATTATCTTCAAAAGGATATTAAAGTTTTAAATTATTTTCTTGAAGATAGATGATTTAAGAAGAAAATTTTGAAAAAGTGTTGAAATTATAGCGTATTTTGTGTTAAAATATTATAATTAAAAAAGTAACGTAAAAATATGGTTTAGTTAGGGAAATTTTGGAAAAAAGCAAAAAATAAGCAAAATTTAAAAACAAAACAAGGAGGATGTTTAAAATGAGTCAAAAAGATAAAGTTGTAATTTCCGAAGGATTGACTTTTGATGATGTGTTGCTGATTCCGCAAGCATCGAATGTTGTGCCGCATGAAGTTTCGTTAAAAACTAATTTAACTAAAAATTTGGTGTTGAATATTCCGATTTTGAGTGCTGCGATGGATACGGTCACAGAATCGAAACTTGCAATTGCACTTGCGAGAGAAGGTGGGATTGGTTTTATTCATAAAAATATGACAATTGAAAGACAGGCTGAAGAGGTATCGAGAGTAAAAAGATATGAAAGCGGGATGATTACAAATCCTATTACATTAAAGGAAGATGCAATTTTAAAAGATGCTAATGATTTGATGAGAAATTATAAAGTTTCTGGATTGCCTGTAGTTGATAATGAAGGTAATTTAAAGGGAATTATTACGAATCGTGACTTAAAATACAGAGAGGACTTGTCATTAAAAGTTGTGGATATTATGACAAAGGATAATTTGGTAACTGCACCTGTTGGAACGACTTTGGAAGGGGCAAAATCTATTCTTTTGGAAAATAGAATTGAAAAATTGCCTATTGTAGAAGGTACTAAATTAAAAGGTCTGATTACAATTAAGGATATTGACAATGTTATTAATTACCCTAATGCCGCAAAAGATAAGGAAGGAAGACTTAGAGTTGGAGCAGGAGTTGGAATTGGGACTGATACTTTAAGAAGAGTAACTGCATTAGTTGAAGCTGGAGTTGATATTATTGCAATTGATTCGGCTCATGGACATTCGATTGGAGTTATTAATAAAATAAAGGAAATTAGAGGGGCCTTTCCTGATTTAGATATTATTGGTGGAAATATTGTAACTCCAGAAGCTGCGCTTGACTTAATTGAAGCTGGGGTAAATGCAGTTAAAGTTGGAGTTGGGCCTGGGTCTATTTGTACAACTAGAGTTGTATCAGGAGTTGGAGTGCCACAAATAACAGCTGTTATGAATATTGCAGAAGTTTGTAAGGATAAGGGAATTGGAGTTATTGCAGATGGTGGTATTAAATTGTCTGGAGATGTTGTAAAGGCGATTGCAGCTGGAGCCGATTGCGTAATGCTTGGAGGGATGCTTGCAGGAACTGATGAAGCACCTGGAGAAGAAATTCTTTATAACGGTAGAAAGTTTAAGACTTATGCTGGAATGGGATCGCTTGCGGCAATGAAGAGAGGAAGCAGCGACAGATATTTTCAGCTTGAGGCAGCAACTGAAAAATTAGTTCCAGAAGGAATTGAATCAATGGTTCCGCATAAAGGTGCATTAAAAGATACAGTTTACCAAATTTGCGGTGGGCTTCGTTCTGGAATGGGATACTGCGGAACACCTACAATTAAAGAATTAAAAGAAAATGGAAAATTTGTAAAAATAACAGGAGCTGGACTTAAGGAAAGCCATCCTCACGATGTTATAATTACAAAAGAAGCACCTAACTATAACAATTCAAATAATTAATAATTTTTAACAAAATATAGCAGGAAGCTTCTTTGAGAGTAATGAAAATATTATAAATAAGGGGTTAAAACCTCCTTGTCAAAAAATAATGGAAGATATGTTTATAAAGTAAAGGAAAAATAAGAAGATGAAAAAAGTAAAAAAATTAGCACTTTTATTTATATTGGTGTTGGGAATAAGTGCCTTATCTTATTCTTATGAAGATTATTATCAAAAGGTTTATACTGTAAAAATTTCTAAGAATGATTTGTTTAAAGTCGTAAATGCTACTAAAGATCAGCAGAAAAAATTGTCAAAAATATTTGATGAATATCAGAAAAAGGCTGAAGGAGTAGAAAAGAATCTAGTGCAGTTTGAAGTGAAAAAAGATAAAATTGGAAAAATTGAAGAAGATAGATATAGAGCAATTGCGAGAGTTTTGTCTAATGAGCAGCTGGAAGCCTATAATTCTTATATAAATTTGCAAAAGGAAATGTTTAATGAAAAAAATGATAAAGTTAAAAATTTTGTTGACAGTCTTGATTTGACAAATGTTCAAAAATCACGCATTTTAAAATATGAAAGGGATTTTAAGCGGGAAGTTGGTAAATTGAAAGATCAAAGGTTGACAGAAGATGGATTTGTAGCTAAATATAATGAATTAAGACAACAAAGAAATGAAAAAATGAAAACTGTTTTGCTGGATGAGCAAGTGAAATTGATAGAAAATTTTTAAAGTATTGACAAAAGTGATAAAAAAATGGTAGAATACGATGATTATTAATATAAATCACACTTTGTATTATTTATGGATAGGGTGTTGTAATATTTATTCTGGATCATTGAACTATAAAATTTATTATCTTAGGTTGATTGTAAAAGCAATAAAGATTGAATAGCAGTAGTATTTATGCTTACAGGGGATTAGGATTTCCTGTCGGAGAGTGTAGAAAAATAAGAAATTAATCATAAAAGTACTGCATTTTTCAAATTTTTAGACTTTTATAAATGATTATCTAGTAAAGAACTAAGGTTTCTTGTCAAGATAAAAAAATTAGTTTTGAGATGAATAGATTAAAGAATTACAATCTGTCTTTTGAAGAAAAGTGGGAGAAAAACCAAAAAAATTAGGAGGAAAAACGTAATGGCAGTTATTACAATGAAACAATTATTAGAAGTGGGAGCACATTTTGGACATCAGGCAAAAAGATGGAATCCTAAAATGAAACCATATATCTTTACAGAAAGAAACGGAATCCACATTTTGGACTTGCACCAAACTTTGGGAGCAACTGAAGCAGCTTATGAATTTGTTAGACAAATTTCTGAAGAAGGTGGAAAAGTATTATTTGTTGGAACAAAAAAACAAGCTCAAGAAGCTATTAAAGAAGAAGCAGAAAGAGCTGGAGGATTTTATGTAAATCACAGATGGTTAGGTGGATTATTAACTAACTTGGAAACTATCAAAAAAAGAGTAAAAAGATTAAAAGAATTAGAAGAAATGGATGCTGATGGGACTTTAGATACAGCTTACACTAAAAAAGAAGCTGGATTATTAAGAAAAGAAATGGCAAAACTTTCTAAAAATATCGGTGGAATCAAAGAAATGAATACTTTACCAGCTGCATTATTTGTAGTTGATATCAAAAAAGAATTCTTAGCATTAGAAGAAGCTAAAAAATTAGGAATTCCTGTAATCGCATTAATTGATACAAATGTAGATCCTGATTTAGTAACTTACAAAATTCCTGCAAATGATGATGCTATAAGATCGGTAAAATTATTTGCACAAGTTATTGCAAATGCTGCAATTGAAGGAAATGGTGGAATTGAAAATATTTCTGAAGGGGCAGAAGTGGAAGTTCCTGCAAACGAAGAAATCGTTGAAGAAGTAGTAGAAGAAGTTATAGAAGAAACTACAGAAGCATAATCTAAAATATAATTAAGAAAATCAAATAAAAATAATAGGGGAATAAATCCATTCCCCTGTTGTTGCAAAAATAGTAATTTTAAATTACTCAAAAAATAAACTCGTGTTTCTATTGGTTAAAATAAAAATAAAAAGGAATGGTGAGAAATTATGAAAAAGGTTTTAGCGGGATTATTTTTAATAGCGAGTTTAAGTGTCTTAGCTATAAATAAAGGAAAGTCTCCAATGGAGCATGATATAGATTATGTATGGTATCATTATGAATTGAATTCCAAGTATGAAAAGTTATTTTCAAAGGAAAAAAAGGAATTTAAGGATAAATGGGAGCAAAATAGAAATAATAAAAAAAATTTAATTACACTATTGAAAAAATATACTGAAAAATATCCGAATGATGCCTATGCTTACGAGGCTTTGGGTACGGCATATATGTTGGATAATTTTAAGGAAGCAGAAGCAAATTTTTTAAAGGCTATAAAGCTGGGGGATGATGACACAGCGAAGTATTCTTTAGCTCTTTTGTATGCTGATAAAGGCGAAAAGGATAACGATAAGGAAAAAACAAAACTTGCTGAAAAATATCTTAAAGAATTAGAAAATGAAGGAATTAATTCAGACTATAACCTTGAAAATCTTAGAGATACTAAAAATGGCGCATTAATAGGAAATGCTCAGGCACTGTTTGGATTGGCGGCTTATTATGATAATTATGGAAATTATAAAATGTCAGAAAAATATGCTACAGAATTTTTAGAATTTGATAAGGAAAATTTAGATAATTTAATGTTTTTAAGCAACGCATACATTGCTCAAAAAAAATATACAGAATCAGAAAAACTATTTTTACCACTTGCTCAAAAAGGAATGATGCAGGCACAATATCTTTTAGCACTTGGATATTATCACGCTGGAAATCTTAAGGAAGCAGAAAAATGGGCGAAAAAGACGCTGGAAAAATCTGGAACAAAACAGCTAGATGATATTGAAGTAGCAAAAGAGTTGCTGAATCGAATAAATTCAAAATTAAAAGTTCAAAACAAAAAATAAAAGGAATGGTAAAAGTTATGAAAAAAATTTTAATTGTATTATTTTTGATAGCAAGTTTAAGTGTTCTAGGTGCAAATAGCCAAAGCAGCGTAAATATGGGTGATTACTATATAGTGGATGTTAATCTTATGACTGAGTATTCAAAAGAAAAAACAGAGTTTAAGAATAAATATATTGCTTTATCTGAGAAAAATGATAAAAAGAACTTAATTGAATTATTAAAAAAATATATTGAAAAATATCCAGATGATTCTTATGCTTATGAAGAAATAGGTACTGATTATTTGTCACTGGATAATTTAAAAGAGGCAGAAAAATATTATTTAAAAGCAATTGAATTGGGAAATAATGATACAGGACTATATTCATTAGCTTTAATATACGGTGATGAAGATAGTTTAAAATTATTGAATTTGACTCCTGATGAAAAAAAAGCTAAAATTAAAATATCAGAAAAATATAAAAAACAACTTTCAGATGATGGCTTTACGCATGGGAAGCTTAGAGAGCTTAGAGAGCATAAACAAATAGCAATGTTTGGTAATGCATATTCAATATATAAATTAGCAGTTCATTATCATGGAGTAAAAAATTATAAATTATCAGAAAAATATGCAAGGCAATTTTTAGAATTCGATAAAGAAAATTCAGATATTATAAATATATTAGCCGAAGACCTGTTTGGACAACACAAATATACGGAAGCAGAAAAACTGTTATTGCCGTTTGCTCAAAAAGGTAAACAAAATGAGCAATATCTTTTAGCAATTAGCTATTATTATCAAAATAAGCTTGATGAAGCAGAAAAATGGGCGAAAAAGGTACTAGAGACAGCTAAAAAAGATAATGATGCTGATAATATTAAAATAGTAAACCATTTATTGGATGAAATAAAAAATAAATAAAAATAGTAGGAGGAAAAAAAGTGGCAATTACAACAGCGCTTATTAAAGAATTAAGAGAAAGAACAGGAGCAGGAATGCTTGACTGTAAAAAGGCTTTACAAGAAAATGACGGAGATATTGAAAAAGCAATTGACTGGTTAAGAGAAAAAGGGATTGCTAAGGCAGCTAAAAAATCTGGAAGAGTTGCAGCGGAAGGATTGGTATTTGCAGCAGTTTCTGAAGATAGAAAAAAAGGTGCTATCTTGGAATTTAACTCTGAAACTGACTTTGTTGCTAAAAATGATGAATTTAAATCTTTTGGAGAAAAATTAGTAAATTTGACTTTAAATCATGATTTAACAAGTGAAGATGAATTAAAAGCAATTGAATTTGAAGGAAAAACTATTGAAACTCACTTGACTGAATTGATTGCTAAAATTGGTGAAAATATGAACATTAGAAGATTAAAAGTTATTTCTACTGATGGGTTTATTGAAACTTATATTCACTTAGGTGGAAAAATTGGTGTATTATTGGACGTTAATGGAGAAGCTACTCCTGAAAATATTGAAAAAGCAAAAGGTGTTGCAATGCATATAGCTGCAATGGATCCAAAATATTTGGATAAATCAGAAGTTACAGCTGATGACTTGGAAAGAGAAAAAGAAATTGCAAGACACCAATTAACTGCTGAAGGAAAACCAGCTAATATCATTGAAAAAATATTAGAAGGAAAAATGAGAAAATTCTATGAAGAAAACTGTTTAG
The DNA here is from genome assembly GCF_008327825.1 of Leptotrichia shahii. Classification (NCBI taxonomy): domain Bacteria; kingdom Fusobacteriati; phylum Fusobacteriota; class Fusobacteriia; order Fusobacteriales; family Leptotrichiaceae; genus Leptotrichia; species Leptotrichia shahii. The sequence continues at coordinate 579,082 of NZ_AP019827.1, forward strand.
TGCAACAAAAATATGTTAGAGATGACAGCGTTACTATTGAACAATTTATTGCCCCAAGTACAATAAATTCATTTGACAGATTTAAAGTTGGAGAAGGAATCGAAAAAGAAGAAGTAGATTTCGCTGCTGAAGTAGCTGCACAAATTTCTGGAAATTAATTATAAGGGGAATTATCCCCTTATTTTTTCGCAAATTTTTAAATAATTACTTTTAGATAATTTACGTTTAAAAGATTTTATTTAACCTATAAAATTTATGGAGGCTCCTATAATGCTTAAATATAAAAGGATATTATTAAAACTGAGTGGAGAAGCACTTGCAGGGAACAAGGAATTTGGTTTTTCAAACGAGGTGCTTGAAAGTTTCGCAAAACAAATAAAGGATGTACATGAAAAAGGTGTTGAAATTGCCATTGTTATTGGCGGCGGAAATATTTTTCGTGGAATAAGCGGGATGGAAAAAGGATTTGACAGAGTGACTGGAGATACGATGGGAATGCTTGCAACTATTATGAATGGATTGGCATTGCAAAATGCAATTGAAAGCATAGGAGTACCGACACGTGTTATGACAGCACTGCAAATGCCGCAAGTAGCTGAACTTTATATTAGACGTAAAGCAATAAGACATCTGGAAAAAGGAAGAGTTGTCATTTTTGGAGGTGGAACAAGCAATCCTTATTTTACGACAGATTCTTCGGGAGCATTGAGAGCTGTGGAAATTCAGGCAGATGTACTTGCGAAAGGGACAAAAGTCGATGGAATCTATGATAAGGATCCGATGAAATTTGATGATGCTGTTAGATATGATACTGTAACTTTTGATGAAGCAATTTCAAAAAATCTAGGAGTAATGGATACTGCGGCACTTTCACTATGCCGAGAAAACCAAATGCCAATTGTAGTATTTAACGCTTTGGAAGAAGGAAATATACTAAAAATGGCTCAAGGTGAAGATATAGGAACAACTGTAAAAAATAAAAATATTAGATAAAAAGGTGGTAAGAATGTTAGACACAATTTTAAAAGAAGCTGAAGAAAAAATGGCAAAATCTGTGGAAAATACAAAAGATAAATTTTCACATGTAAGAGCTGGACGTGCGAGTGTTTCTATGCTTGATGGAGTAACTGTAGAAGCTTATGGTTCGCCAACTCCGCTTAATCAAGTTGGAACAGTTTCAGCTCCAGAAGCTAGATTATTAGTAATTGACCCTTGGGATAAATCGTTAATTCCAGCAATTGAAAAAACAATTTTACAGGCAAATTTAGGATTTAATCCTTCAAATGATGGGAAAGTTATCAGGCTTGTTGTGCCAGAACTTACAGAAGATCGTAGAAAAGAATATGTAAAAATGGTAAAAAAAGAAGCTGAAGAAGGAAAAGTTGCAATTAGAAACGTAAGAAAAGACATTAATAACAAATTAAGAAAACTTGAAAAAGATAGTGAAATTACAGAAGATGAATTGAAGGCAAGTGAAGAAAAAGTTCAAAAAACAACAGATAAATTTATCGCACAAGTTGATGATGCCTTGAATAAAAAGGAAAAAGAATTATTGACAGTTTAGTCCTGAATAGAATAAACTATATTTTGTTATTGTAAAAAAAATTAAGCTAGATTTCTCTAGCTTTTTTATTTGGATATTTATTCTAAATTTCATATTTAAATAGCAAGTCAAAACTTCTTATTACTAAATTACCAAGAAAAGTTTATTTAGCAACTTGCCATTTATTGTCACTACCTTTGGTAAATTTTACAGTAGATGTTGCTAAATTGATTTTTTTTGTATTTTTTAAGTAATTATATTGAAGTTTTATATATTTTTCAATGTCAACTTCAATTTCATCTTTTCCGCTGTCAACTTTTGCATATTGGCTCGCATTGTCTCCTAAATATTTATCTAATGCCTTTTCATCATATCCCTTAATCAAAAATATAACTTCGCCATCATTTCCATTTTCATTTACTTTGTAAACAGATACTTCAAATTGTTCAATAAGCATTGTGTTTGAATCTTCCCATTGTTTTTTTAATGTTGGGTTGTTTATTTTTGCAACATATTTGTCGACATCTGGGTTAATTGATTTTAGCATTTTACGTGAACCGTAATTTGAAATTTCTTGTAGAGCTTTTGCGTAATCTTTTGCTGCAGTATCTAATGAATCATATTTTTTGATTTCTGTGGCTTCTTTTGCGGTTGGAGCGGCATTCGCAATAGCAGGAACTGCTGTTAATTGTCCCAATACCATTAATCCCATTAATATTTTTCTTGCTTTTGTAAATTTTATCATTTCTTTTTTTCCTCCAAATATTATTTAGTAAATTTATAAATTTTTCTTTTTGATTATTTTAATTAATACTAAATCCCATTTAAAGAATAATAGAAATTATATCTTATTTATTTCCTGACAAGGGGTCTTGACCCCTTGCATAGTAGAAATTATAACAAATCTATTATTTTAATGGGAAATACTATAATAATAATTTTTTCTTTATTTTATATTATTATTTTTTATCTATACTAGGTCTATTTTAAAATAAAATTTTTTTTAAAATTATAAATCTTATTCCAAGTCGTCGCTAAATTTAAAGCCTTGGTCTTCTAAATCCTGTTTCGATTTGTTGTAGAAGTTTTCGTAGATTCTTACTAGCATTTCTTTGTATGATGGCAGTTGTGGAGTATTGTTTTCTTCACGCCATTTTATGGTGTCTTTTTCGTGGAACTCTACGCCTTCTTCTACTTTTTTAGCATCATAAGTGTCTTCAAATACGAATGTATCTAGTGGGATTCTTGGTTTTACTCTTGTCAGTTTTCTTTCGGCTGGGACTCCGATTGTTGTTCCAACGATTGGGAAGACATATTTTGGAAGTCCTAGCATTTTTATGAATTCTTTTGTTTCTTTTCTAATTGCTCCGATTACAGTGCTTCCATAACCAAGGGCAAAAGCTGCAGTTTGCAGTGCGTTTACCATAATTCCAGCATCTACTGCTCCAACTAGGATTCCATCAGCTGATTTTGGAGCAATGTTTCTTTTTCCAAGTGAATTTGAAGCGTAAACCCCACGATGGAAGTCAATTAGTACAAAAATAAATGCTTCAGCTTGGGCAATGTGTTTTTGTCCGCCACATAATTCTGCGATTTTTGCTAATTTTTCCTTATCTTTTATGACAATTAATGAAGTTTGCTGACCATTAACTGAATTTGCAGCTCTTTGTGCAGTTTCAAGAATTACTTGTAAATCTTCTTCCTTTAATTCTTCGCCTGTAAATTCCCTTACAGAACGTCTATTTTTTAATTGTTTTATTAATTCGTTCATTAAAACCACTTCCTTTTTAAATTTTATTAATTAATGGTATCATATTATATTTCTGTTGTCAAACAGTTTAAAATCCTATTTTTTTGTGGTATAATTTACAAATAAATAATAAGTTTTCTATAAACTAAAAAAACTAAAAACAAAAAAATTGAAAGAGAAAAAAATGTCAAAAAATAAAATAGTAACTAATAAAACTTGTGGGAAGCTCTATATTGCGGGAGAATATTCGATCTTGACGGCTGGACAAAGTGCAATTATAAAAAATGTGAATATATTTATGGAATCAAGAATAAGTTTTTCAGATACGGATGAATATACGATTTTTTCAGATATGTTTAATTATAAATTAACTCTTGAAAGAGATACTTTTGATAATGAAAATATTTTGCACAATTTTGATAAAAATTATTCGCTTATTTGTGAAGCAATATCTGTTATGAGTGAATATTTAAAATTAAAAAATTTGAAAATTAAGCCTTTTAAGCTGGAAATTACTGGGAAAATGGAAAGAGATGGGAAAAAATTTGGAATTGGCTCGAGCGGGAGTGTTGTAATTTTGACAGTAAAATCTATTTTGAGTTTGTATAACTTGATATTTTCTAAAGAAATGATTTTTAAATTGTCTTCTTATGTCTTGCTAAAACGTGGAGATAATGGCTCTATGGGCGATATTGCTTGTATTTCTTATGAAAACTTGATTTTTTACAGATCTTTTGATAGGGAAAAAATTAGGGCATTAATAGAAAAGGAAACTTTGGAAGATGTATTAAAAACTGATTGGAATTATGAAATTTCTGAGCTTTATTTTAATGAAAAAGAATCAAATCAAAAAGGTAAAAACAGTTTAAGTTGTGAATTTTTAGTTGGATGGACAAAAGAGCCAGCTATTTCAAGTGATTTAATAAATATTGTAAAAAATTCTATTTGTGAAAATAAAAATTTTTTGGAAAATGTGGAAAAAGTTGTGAAAAAATTGAGGGAAGTTATAAAAAATGGAGATAAAGTGGAAATAAAAAAATGTATTGGCGAAAATGGGAAATTGCTTGAAAATTTGGATAAAAATATTTATAGTAAGAAATTAAAAGAGCTGGCAAGTGCGACACAAGATTTGGATATTTGTGCAAAGAGCAGTGGGGCAGGTGGCGGAGATTGCGGGATTGCATTTTCTTTTGATGAAAAGGATACTAAGATTGTTGTTGAAAAATGGAGGAAACTTGGGATTGAATTGTTGTATTCTGAAAAATTATAAATAGATATGTTTAATAACCTAAATTTTTTATTTATACAAGGGTCAAGACCCCTTGCTTCAGGATATTTATTTTATTAAATACTGAAGTATAGTTATTGAACAGGTTTATTGTCACGAGGGGATCAAGACTCCTTGTCAGAGAGTGGAGAAAAGAAGAAATTAAATGTAGAAAAACAGGGAAATTAGTTATAAAAAATATAGTTTTGTTGGGTTTTAAACTTTTATAAATGATTGAAATAAATAAAAAAGGAGAAAACATTGAAAAATAGGAAAGATGAGCATATTAGGTATGCGTTGAAGCATAGGAGTGAATATAACAGCTTTGATGAGGTTGAGCTTGTTCATTGTTCAATTCCAAAATATAACCTTGAAGAAATTGAGCTAAAAACTCGATTTGCAGGATGTGAGTTTACGGTACCATTTTTTATTAATGCAATTACAGGTGGAAGTGAGAATGCGAGAAAGATTAATCAGAAACTGGCTAGAGTTGCAAATGAGTGTGGGATTTTGTTTGTGACAGGGTCTTATAGTGCAGCTTTGAAAAATGTTCAGGATGATTCGTTTGAAATTGTGAAAAGGGAGAATCCTGACTTGAAACTTGCTACAAATATTGGGATTGATAAGGATTATGAGGCTGGAATTAAAGCTATCGAGGCTTTGAATCCGTTATTTTTACAAGTTCATGTTAATCTTATGCAGGAGCTTATTATGGTGGAAGGAAGTCGGAATTTTGGAGAATGGGAAAATAATTTACAAAAATTTGTACAAAATATTAAAATTCCGATTGTTTTGAAGGAAGTTGGATTTGGGATGACCGAGGCTACTGTGAAAAAAGGGATTGAACTTGGAATAAAGACTTTTGATATTAGCGGGCGTGGGGGAACTAGCTTTGCATTTATTGAAAATATGAGGCGGGAAAACGGACTTCATTATTTGGATAATTGGGGACAGACTACAATTTCTTGTCTCTTGAATTTAAAAAATTATGTGGATAAAGTGGAAGTTATTGCAAGTGGAGGTGTTAGAAATCCGCTGGATATTGTGAAGTCATTGGTTTTGGGGGCAAAAGCGGTTGGAATTTCTAAAGTAATTTTGGAATTAGTTGTGAAATATGAAGTTGAGAAAGTGATTGAAATTGTGGAAAACTGGAAAAATGAGTGCAGAATGATAATGTGTGCTTTGAATGCCAATAACATTGAGGAATTGCGGAATGTTAAATATATTTTGTATGGGAAAACATTAGAATTTTTTATGCAGCAGAAAGAGAGCTTTTCTAATTTATAGATTTTAAGTTATTTTGTGAATAAAATTTAATATAATTTTTAAAGCAGGGGCACCATCGCTATGCCCCTGCACCCTGGTTAGTCTAAGATAATTTTGTAATAAAGAATTTTGAAATTACTCTTGTTAATAGAGATTAAAACTTTTTTTGGTATATTATTTTACTTTAAAAGTGCAAGGGGGAACAGTCACCATCCCCCTTGCATCCTCGGCTAATCTACGACATTTTTACGTACTGGCAAAAAACCCGCTTACGCTCAAACAGTTTTGTCAGCACATAAAAATGCTCCAACAGTAAATTGTGGTTTGTATTGTTGTAACAAAAAGAGGAAATGTGAAATAAATTTTTAAAATATTCTGAAGCAAGGGGTCTTGCCCCCTTGTCATAATTTTTTTAATTTGGTTAGAAAAGTGAGTTAAAAAAAGCCCCTAAGGGCAGAGGTAGAGGTGAAATTCGGTTTTGTCAGACTATTTAGTTATTCTATAAACAATGTATAGAACAATGATAAGTCTAATTATATCCTCGTTTGACATCTCTTGCCTCCTGTTCGCTAAATATGAGTTTTACTAGAACTCCGTAATATTATAACAAAAAAAACTGGGAAAATCCAGTTTAATTTGCTAGTAAATTTTATTTAACGAACAAGTTCCCCTTAGGGTTCTTAAGGTGAGTTTATTATATCATATTTTATGAAAATGTCAAATAAATTTTTTTATAGCGAAATTTGTTATTGAAAAATGGGAGGAGAGTTTGTTAGATGAAAAAAGAAGAAGTTGAGAAGAAGAAAATTATTGTTTATGATTTTGATAAGACACTTTATGATGGGGAGACAGGGGTTAATTTTTCGATGTTTTATTTGAAGAAGTATCCAGTTAGGTCGATTTTGTTTTTGATGAAGTACTCTAAGGATTTGATTTTTTATTTGTTGAAAATAATTAATTTGACGACTTTGAAGGAAAGGTATTTTAAGTTTCTCGAAATACATTCTAAAAGTGAGATTGAGGAATTGGTGGATGGATTTTGGGAGACTAAAAGGAATAAAATTTATTCTTGGACAAGAGAAGAATTGGAAAAAAATAAAAAAGAGTGTGAGATGGTTATTGTATCTTCAGCAAGTCCATTGTTTTTAATTGAGAATTTTTTGTTGTCGCTTGGGTATGATAAAGTTTTTGGGACTAATTTTGTGAATGATGAGAAAGAAGGTAAGGAAACTTTTGTTGCGAAAATTGATGGGGAGAATAATAAAGGAAAAGAAAAAGTTAAAAAATTGGATGAATGGGCGAAGAAAAATGAGCTTGAATATGAGATTGTAAAATTTTATTCAGATAGTTTGGCGGATGAGCCTTTGTATAATATTTCACGAAAGAAGTATTGGATAAAAAGAGGAATTAAAGTGGAAGGAATGCCTAAAAAAAAGACTTTGTTTGATAAATTATTTTGGAATTGATGTTACAAATGTGAGTTTATCTTTAGAGATTTTTCTGATATCTCTTCCTAAATTTTATTAAAAAAGTTGTTTGTATAGGAAAATTAAAAATTTAAAATGGAGTTATTAGGAAGTGTAATGAAAATATCGGTATTTAAAGGGAGAATATAGGTTAGAAAATATTTAAAATTTGATTAAAATTAAAGAGAAATTTTGGAAAATGCTTGACTTATTTTTTTTAATAGGGTATACTAAAATTATATCAATAGTCTTTTAAAATGATATAGGTTTAATAATTTATAAATAAAAAAAAAGGTAAAATTTGAGAGGAAATAAGTTTTGTAAAGTTGAGCTATTAAATCTGTTGTGTTAAAATATTGACTTCAGACGTTTAAATGTGAGATTCTAGCGAGCTTTAAGTTTAAATTGGAATAAGAAAGGGTAAAACAGTAATTTATAAGGGATCAGTAAAGTGAAAACTAAGGATAAAGAAAACTGACAGTTTTTTACAAAAAAGTTGGATATTTTACTTGGGATATTATTAGAATTGACTGTTTGCAGTTGGAGAAATTAAGGAGATTTTTGTTTTTGAATCACTATCAAATCACTAAATTCACTATTTTTATTTTAATGGTGGGTTAATAATTATCACTTAGAAAGTCCTCTATGGCCCCCCTTAAGGACTCTTTCTGCTCCCGCTTCCATTTTTACTGGACTTGCCAACTTCACCTTGATCCGTTTGAAAGGTCTTGAGACTATTCTGATACTGGCTTTGTCAAGCCAGACATTAACCGGGCGGCCTTCGCTGTCCACATAATTTTGAGGAGGAAACATGAGTAATAATCTGCGACAGATTGCAAAGGACTTGCGATCGTTTGTAAAAAGATGTAAAGACGTACATTATTCTGACAGCCTGCTTATCTCTTTCCTGATAACAGGTCTTTTAACAATTGCCCCAAAACTTCATGCTGACGTGGCAAGCGAACAGCAGGAAGTTACGGCACAGACATACGATGCCATAACGGATCTGAGACAGTCCTTCATGCGTGCAAGACAGGAAAACGAGAGATCATTAAGAGGGGCAGAAAGCGAACTGGCTCAGCTGTTAAAGCAGGGAGATCAGGTAATAAAGAGCCCATGGGCATCATTCCAGTTTGGAACAGGCTATACAAACAATGACTGGGGGACTACTTACAGAGGTAGAGGAGGAAAGTTTCTTGAATACTACAAGAGAGACAACGACTTGACCAAGTACGTGTTCGACAAGGATAAGCACTTGTATGGGGCAACTAACTTGAATATTCCAAGAAATCAGGAGCCAAATTCATTGACTATCAATCCGGCTAATATACATGAGCCTTATAAGAATTATACGCCTGAAAGAATGGATAATATTAATATGCCAAATAATCTAGCATTTAATCCTACTGTTTATAATAGCAACACTTTAAATTTTCCAGCTAATTATACTCATGATGGTGTGTCTACAGGTTACACTTTAGATGCTGCAACAGTTAATAACAATGTCAAGAGTTGGGGAAATAGTACTACTTTTGATCATACTAATGGAACAACTGGAACTTTTTCAGCATTTGACGGAATGTATACTGATACAGCAAATGATTCTGGACAACATACAGGTGCTACTGGTTTAACTATTTCGGGAGCAAGTGCTACTAGTCGTGCTACAATGAATAACGGAAACGCTGACGGATATCATGATAATTATAGACCAGATTCTGGTGGGTATTGGTATACTTTTTGGAGACCATATGTACGTTGGAAGAGTACAGTTCAATATTATGGGTTAGGTGGAACTGGAGGACAAACTTTAACTCAAACATCGGGTGCAGGAATAACAACAGGGGTTAATGACGATCAAACACCAACAACAAGTACAGGAACTTCAGGAACAGGATATGATGGTATTTATGAAGCTACTAGAAATTGGTCAGGTTTTTCTTATGATGATATGTGGGATGATATTTGGTATGGAGGGGCAACTAGAAGAAATAATTTTGTTAATAAATTAGTAAGTTATGCAGATAACAATAAGTCTACTGACTTATTTAATGCCTCTACTAGTTATAATGTTTTATATGCCAATGGAACAATTGCACCGACAGGAACAGGTGCTCATAATACTGCCGATTCTGCTACTATTAGTACAGCTTGGAATACTATTCCTGCTCAAACATATGTGAGTGGTGGAACAACATATTATGATACAAGGACAGGCTCACAAGGAACTAGTGGATCAAGTTCATATAAAAAAATAACATTACCTGATACTACTGTCCATTATTATTCAAATGATGCTGCTGGTGCTAGAGAATATGCTTTAGATATGATTACTTATTTAGCTAGAAATACTTGGGATAGTAAACAAGGAAACTGGCGTAGTGATTATAATTCTTTTTATTCTGGCGGAACTGCGACACATAGAGATGAATTAATATTAACTAACAAAGCAACAATTGTTAAGTATGTAGATGCTAATATTGGTAATACTGCTTCACTTGCTGGAGGATCATTTTTAAAAGCATTGCCTGGAGCAGATGTGACCGTTACAGATACAGATGTTTCTATTTATAACGGTAGTGGCGCTGCCTATGTATTAAATACTAATACAAGCAGTACTAGTGGGACAAAAATTACATTCTCTGGAGACAGTAACTCAATAGCCAACTTTAATACTACAAACGGTCACACAGATAATAATGCAACTGATGATACTAATAGCAATATAGCATTTAATTTCCAAGAAGGATACAGTGGAGAAACTCCTAGTACTGCAATAACAGGTAATGTTGAAGTATCAGGTAAACATGATGTAAGATTTAGGGGAAGTAATAACATTGTGTACAATGTAGTTGGTGCTGTGGACAAATTAACAGTTACAAATGGATCGATGGGTGATGATACTATAGAAGTATGGAATACACAAGGTAAAGGACGTATATTTACAAAAGGGACTAATAATATCGTGTATAATGGTTATGGAGCTGTGCTTAATGCTGCTTCAGCATTAACGTTACATGATGTTCAAATGCATGGTAATAATTCAATTATGGTAGCTTTACAACCATTACGTGGTTTAGCAGGTGCTAATACAGGAGCAAGTGGAGTATTTAACGGAAAAATTCAATTGCAAGGTGCTTTTGGTGGAAGTACTATTAGTAATAAGGCAATAGCTATTTATGCAGCTAACTCACAATTTAATGGACTTAATGCCGGAACAATTATAGCTGGTAAAGGTGGAACTACTTTAAATGATGTTGATATTGATATTTTAAACGTTGGGTTTAATCAAAATGTTACAAACGGTATTTCGGTATATGCCATAAATGGAACTAATGTAAAAGTTGGTACTAATAACACAAATAACATTACTGATGGATTGCAAAATTCTAGTAGAAAATTCTCAGATATTAAATTAGACGGAGTCAGCACAGGTCATGTGATGGGATATGCAAGTGGTGAAATAAAAGATGTTATTGCTAATTTCTTGCCGAATTCAGTTGTAGATAATAAAGCAACTAAGATTACTTTCAATAAAAACGTAGATTTAATGTCTAAAGATGGTTTTGCATTTCTTGCTACAAATGGTGGAGAAATTCAAGCTGGTACGACTGCAACTCCAGTTAATGTAAGAGCCGCAGGATCTAATGCTGTTGTTGCATATGCTAATGGAGTATCAAATAGTGGAGATCACGCTTCTAAAGTTTCAATTACAGGTAATGTAACTGCTGCAGACTGGTTGACTTTAAATAATACAGATTATGCTACAATGAGTACTACTAATAAAGCACGTACATATAATAACATTGGTGCTTATGCTGTCAATAATGGAGTGATTGAAATTACAGGAACAGCAGCTGCTACAACTGTTGTAGAAAATGGAACAGATGCAAATAATGATAAGTCGTTAATTTTTGGTATTGGTGCTGTAGCTAAAAATAATGGTTCAGTAAAAATGAAAAATGTAACTGTTGTTGACAATGAAAAAGGAGCATTATATGCACAAGATAGTGGTACAATTGAATTTGAAGGTAATATTGTAAATCAAAATAATAATAATGCAACAGGAACTATCGCTGCTGTCACTGGAGCTACAGTTAGTGGTGCAAGAAATGCTAAAAGTACTAGTACTGTGAATACCCATGAAAAAGTCTCACCATTTTATGTAAAACGAACTTCTACTAGTGATACTTCTTCAATTACATTTACAGGTGGTGCTGTTGATAAAACAAACATAGATATGCATGATGGAATTTTATTGACAGGAAATACTTATGGAAATACCATTAGATCTGGATATGATTCAACTGCAAGAGAGTGGGATTATGCTAAATCTACTTGGAAAACAGGTTCTACAGAAGAACAAAATATGTATAATAACGCAAAATATAGAAATATGGATCATGTAACCGCTAAAATCTTAGATGATGATATTACTATAGGAATAATTAATCAGGCGTCTGATGAACTTAACTGGACAAATGCTAAAGCTGGAGGAACTGGAACTGGTGTGGCATCAGCTAACTTCTTAGGTGGAATCGGTGCTTATGCTGGTGGATTGAAGATTATAAATGGTACTGGTGCAAGTGATGCTCATATTGTCGATGTTACTGTAATTAATAGTAAAATAAAAGTTGCTGATGATATAAAGATTGAAGATATTGAAAAAACAAAAGCAACTGCAACTCCAGCAACTGATAAAAATGATACTTTTAATGATATAAAAATGGAAAGTACATTTGTAACAATAAATGATACTAAGAATGTTACAGGAGATGCTAGAGAGAGAGACTTAAAAGATGCTAAAGGAGGTTCTAATTTTCAAGTTAAAAATGTTGGGCTTTCTATGGCAAATTCATTATACAGATGGGATGATGTAAAAAGTATTACTAATACAACATGGAGAAAAACAAATAAATCAGAATCTGGATTCCAAAATTTAGGAGTAATCAATGTCTGGGGAGGTTCTAAAGATACTACTTTAACTACTGCTCCAATAACAGGTGTTCTTGTAAACTTTGGAACTATTCAAAATGGTGATGGTTCTGATGGTGGTACTATAAAAATAGATCATGGTAATGCTATGGTTGGAACAGATGGAACAGTTTTACAAAACTTAAAAAATAGTGAAATTATAGTTACTGGTAAATATGAAAAACCTTCTCCTGCACCTACAATGGGTGACAATGCAGGTAGAGCTTCAGAAACTGTTTCAACTGGAGAAAATTATGGTATTGTAGGTATTTCAGATACAGATGATATAACTTACAATGGAACAGATAACTCTGTTGCAATTAGACATGAAGATGCTAAAATTTTTGTTGAAGGAGATCAATCTGTTGGTATCTATGCAAAAAATAATAATAATGCTGCTGCAAGTGGTGTAACAATTGATTTTGTAAACAATACTATTGGTTCAACTGGTATTGATGTTTCAAATTCAAATGTAACTTCGCCTGACGCAAGGGGAATAGGGATTGCATTAGTAAACAAAAATACAAACTATGCTAACGGATACACTAATGCTGGTGGAATAATTAATCTTACTGGTGGAAACGGAACATTTGGTACATGGGGTACTAAAGCAACAACATTTACTCCAGGTTCACTTAATACTAATTTAGGTGGAAATGATATTTTTACAGGTAAAAATGGTGTAGGTATCTATGCTGAAAGTGCTGAAATTAACTTGCTTTCTGATAAATTCACTGTAGAAACTGCTGATAACGGAGTAGGATTATGGGGAATGGACGATACTCATGTTGCAACTGGTGCAAACCACTTGAAGACATTCCAATACAATTACAATGGGGCAAGTAATAAAAATGGATTTGCAATGGCATTTGGCGGAAAAAATACACAAGTTACAACAGCATCAAATGATTTAGATATTAAATTTACTAATAAAGCTGATTCTGCAGGTGTAGACTTAGCATATGAAATAGCTGAATCAAAAGCTGCAACTCCATCAACTACTAGAGGTACTCACAAAGGTATCGCTGGTATCCTAGTAAATACTAATGATGCTGGAGACACTGTAATTAACAGAGGTAATATTGAAGAAGATTCATCATCTGTTACTAATGTAAGAGCTTACGGTGCAGTAGTTAATAAAGGTTCATTTGTAAACTATGGTAATATTAAACTTAATGATTCATTGAATGCTCAGGCTGACACTATTACTTCTGAAGATATGAAGAAAGTAAATATCGGTATCTTTGCAAATGATGCTAATGGTAATGCTGGTGGAACTTATACAACTATTACAAACCACGGAGATATTACAATTGGAGATTCTACAAATGATAAGAATATAGGAAGCTGGGCTATTTATGGATATAACGTAAATACAGGTGCTAAAGCTGATGGAAGCAAATCTCAGATTACAGTTAATAAAAATAACTACGGAATCTATTCAGGAGATGGAAATGTAAATATCCAGCAAACTAAGATTTTAGTAGGAAATGATACTGTAATGGGACATGTTCAAACAACATCAGGAGTTTCAACTGCAACGGGAGCTTACCCAATTAGCAGACAAACAGCATATGCTAATGCTAACAACTTGTTATCGAAATTGGATACTCCGAGAGAAAGAGATTCTGTAATAGGAGTTTACATTGACAATAACCAAACTAGAACAAATACTGCAAGAAACATTAATGTAAGTGCTGATATGGATATAGACAGATTCTCATATGGTATTGTAATGGCTGAGAAAAATGGAGGAGCGCCAACAAATGTAACAATTGGTTCGGCTACAGATCAGCCAACAATCAGATTAGCATACTCTACAAACAACAATGCAGGTGGACATGTTAAATCAACGAAACCTAGAAACCCTAAAGTTCCAGAAGAAGTTTACGAACAAGGAAATTCTGTATATTACTACTCATTAGATACTGCATCAACAGGAAAATCTTATGCTAACGTAACAATGGATGGAGATTACAATACAGCTTACTATACAAAAGGGGCAATAGATAACTACGGAACAATTGATTTAAGATCTAAATACGATGTTGATAATCAAAATAATGATAGCTTAGGATTTGGAAACATTGGGGTATTCTCAAGTAACACTGGAGTAGCTTCAACTAACTACGGAACAATTACAACTGGTATGTCAGACACAATTAACATGAGATATTCAGCAGCGATGGCCGCAGGACGTAATGTTTATAAAACTGATGGCTCATTTGACAGAACACAGGAAGAAGGATACGTTGTAAATAGAGGAATAATTAATGTTAAGGAAAAAGAAGGTATCGGAATGTTCGCAACTGGTACTGGATCTAAAGCACTTAACTATGGAACAATTAACCTTGAAGGTGAAAGTTCAATCGGTATGTACCTTGACAGAGGAGCAATCGGAGAAAACCATGGAACAATTACTGGTAATGCTCAAAACTTGAAAGGGGTAGTTGCAATTAACGGAGGATACATTAAGAACTACGGAACTATTAATGTAACTGGAACAGGTTCTTATGGAATCGTAACTGATGGTTCAAGATTTATCGTAGATGCAAATGGAAATCCTACGGAAGTTCTTTCATCAACAGATCCAAGATACTTGACTGCAGCAGCTAAGACAGCAGGACAAACTAACGGAAAAGGTGGAACTGACTTATATGGAGGAACTGAATCTTCAATTGAAGAAGGTTCAGCAGGAAATCCTAAGACAACAGGAGTTGGAACAACTATAACAGCTCCAGATATCGTACCAATAACTAAGATAAGTGTTGATGGTATTGATACTCCAATCTTCAATGTTGAAAGTGATGCTGCAACCCCTGGAAGTGTTGCCAATAATATAGCTGTAACAAGTAGCATCCAGACAGGCGGAACAAGAATAATAGATCTTAACGCCAAGAACGAATGGGGTAACCCAGTATGGGAACATGCTTCTAGAGAACAACGATCTGAAGTTACAAGCATTGGAATGTACGTAGATACATCAGGAGTTAGATATACTAATCCTATAAATGGTATTGAAAACTTACCTAAACTATCAAAGGTTGACTTGTACTTTGGACCAGAAGCAACACTTTATACAAACTCTAAAGCAATCAGAATTGGAGATAAAATTGACGAAAACGGAAATGTTGTTGCAAAAAGCAATATATTAAAACCATTCAACGATGCATTGAACAAATTACCTGGCGGAGCGAAAATTAATCCGCTGTCAGCAAGTTTAACTTGGCAAGTACTGGCAAAAATATCTGATGATAACCAATTGTCGGAAGTATACATGAGTAAGGTACCTTATCATTCATTCGCTTATGATGACGATAAGTCTCTAGTAAACTTCACAAACAACCTGGATAACATTTATGAGATCGCAAAACCAGAAAGTGCTGAAAAAGTTATCTTCAACAAGCTGAACAGCCTAGGTAACGGAGAAGGGCATATACTGGCTCAAGCGTTTGACCAAATGAGAGGACACATTTATGGAGGAGTTCAGCAAAGAATTAAGGCAACATCTGATGTTCTTGGCGGAGAAATTAATGGACTTAGAAGTGAAAGCAACGGTTCTAAGGACTCTAATAAATTTAAGGCATTTGGACAAAGAAACGAATACAAGACTGACACTGCAGGAATGCCTGACTGGGACAGCAACGCAGGAGGATTTGCATTCGTTCACGAAGACGAGACTGTAAGACTGGGGCAGTCTTCAGGATGGTATGCAGGAGTTGTAAACAACTACTACACATTCAAGGATCTGTCTAAATCGTATGAAAACCAAGCGATGGCTAAGTTCGGAGCATTTAAGTCAATTCCGCTTGACAGCAACGGAACATTTGTCCTTAGCGTTGGAGGGGACGGATTCATTGGAAGAAATGACATGAAACGTAGATTCTGGGTAATAGACCAGCAATTCAGAGCGAAATCAAGCTACTACTCATACGGTGCAGGACTTAATGCAGGGCTTGAGAAAGCGTTCGTAGTAAATGATGGATTCAGCATAGTGCCGAACTTAGGAATAAGAGCGGAATATGGAAGATTCTCATCAATCCACGAAAATGGAGACATGGCGTTGAATGTTAAGAGCGATGACTACATATCAGTAAAACCAAGCGCAGGAATAGATTTCAGATACAGCCAGCCAGTATTTGACAACTCAACCTTGACAGCGGTATTGGGATTCAGATATGAAAACGAAATAGGAAAACTGTATGATGTGGAAAATGAAGCAAGAATCGTAGGAGCATGGACAGACTACTTTGGAATAAGAGGGGACAAGGAAGACAAGAGAGGAAACTTCAAGTCAGACTTGAAACTTGGACTAGACAATGGAAGATTTGGCTTCAATATAAACACAGGATACGACACGAAGGGACACAACTTCAAAGCAGGACTGGGATTGAAAGTATTGTATTAAGAAATTCATTTTTCAGGAATGCGAGGAATATTTCAAAAGAAATGAGGGGAGGGCTGCCAGAGATGGTGGCTCTTCTTTTTATTTATCGAACTTAGTAAAAAAATTTTTAATAAAAGCAATATTTAATGGAAAATTTTGAAAAATATGGTAAAATAATATTACAAATTGAAAATTATTTATTTTAGGAGGAAAAAAGATGAAAAAAATTATGAGAGGTGTACTATTATTTGGTATGTTAGGAGGAATGCTTTTGTCTTGCGGGAATAAAAAGAGTAATGATTCTCAAGAGCAAAAAAAGGATTCCAAAGTAAGTGAAAAGGTTTATAAAATTGGGCTGTCGCAAATTGTAGATCATCCAGCATTGAATGCGGCAAAGCAAGGGTTTAAGGATGCGTTGGAAAAAGCTGGTGTGAAAGCTGATTATGATGATAAAATTGCAAATAATGATATGAGTAATCAGACTTTGATTATGCAGCAGTTTGCGGCGGATAAAAAGGATCTAGTTTTTGCGATTACTACTCCAACGGCACAGGCGGCTAAAAATCAGGTTAGACGAGAAATACCAGTTGTATTTGGATCAGTTACAGATCCTAAAAGTGCAGGGCTTGAAGGGATTTCAAATGTTACAGGGACAAGTGGTGCGGCACCAGTTAATGAAAATTTGAAATTAATGAGAGAATTATTACCAGGAGCTAAGAAAATAGGGATAATTTATAATTCATCTGAACAAAATTCAGTTTCTGAAGTAAATAATTTGAAAAAGTTGGCGGGGCAATATGGATTTACAGTAGTTGAAAAGGCTGTTACAAATGGTACAGAAATGGTTGCGGCTGCAAATCTTATTGCAAAAGATATTGATATTTATTATGCTATTCAAGACAATACGGTAGCTTCATATTTTGCAGCAATACTCGATGTTTTTAATAAATCAAAAATACCAGTTTTAGCTACAAATAACGTATTCTCAAATGCAGGAGGGCTAATTTCCCAAGGAACTACCGACTACAATATCGGTTACCGATCTGGAGAAATCGCTGCAGAAATTTTACTAAAAGGTAAGAAGCCAAGTGAAATTCCAATAGAAACAGTTAAAAATCTTCAAATAGAAATTAATAAGCAAAATATGCAATTATTGGGGATAAAAATACCAGACAGCATTTTAAGACAGGCTAAAATGGTGGAAACTAAAAAAAATTAACAGATTTGTTCGATAACCATATAAATTTGGAAATATAATGAAATAAATATTACTTGTAAAAAGATAAAAAATATTAAATTTCTGAATAAGTCTAATAAATTTTATAAATTTAACATAAATAAAAAACTGGAAATATTGTATTTAATACTAATAACTCCAGTTTTTTTATATCTATTATTTTTTAAAATTTTCAAGCCATTCAATAAGCTCCAAAAAATCTTCCACTTTTCTTATTTGCTGTAAATATCTTAAATCTATTATTTTTTCTGATTTTCTATGATAAAAAAATTCTATATCCCATAATTCCGTCCTTATAAAACCTTCTTTGGGAGTATATTTATAAAAATCGTATTTTTCAATATTTGACCTAAAATATTTTAATTTTGCAAAACAAAGCTGATATTTTCTAAAAATTACTTCTAAAATATTATTTTTTAAAATAAACTTATGTGAAAAATATAGTCGTTCAGGTGTATTATTCCTTCTAGTTATCCATTGCCTTCTAGAATTTATTTCCAAACTATACTTTTCAACAAATTTTATTTTTTCATCTGATAACTCGGCTTTTAATTTTTCTTGCAGTTTTATATTATCCATAAAAATCACATCGCTACTAATTTATATTAATATTTAATTTTTAGAGTTTTCATGTTTTTTTCTTTCATTAGCATTCAAATATTTTTTTCTAAGTCTAATAAAGTTAGGCGTAATTTCCACTAATTCATCATTTTCAATATATTCAAGTGCCAATTCCAGTGTAAATTCCTTTGGAGGTGCTAATTTTACAGCATCATCACTTCCAGCTGCCCTCATATTTGTAAGTTTTTTACCTTTACATACATTTACAACTAAGTCGTTTTCCCTTGAATGTTCTCCAACTATCATTCCCTCGTAAACTTCTACTCCTGGTCCTATAAATAAGATTCCACGTGGCTGCAAGTTATTTAATGAATAGCCTAGACTTGTTCCAGGCTCCATTGCGATTAAAACTCCTCTTCTTCGTCCTGTAACTTCCCCCTTGAAAGGTCCGTATTCAAAAAATGAATGGTTTATAATTCCTGTACCTCTTGTTTCTGTCAAGAATTCGTTTCTAAATCCGATTAATCCACGTGATGGCACTTTAAATTCAAGTCTTGTATAGCCGTCGCTCCCTTGATTCATGTTTACCATTTCACCTTTTCTAAGTCCTAATTTTTCAATTACAACCCCTACAAATTCATCGGCAACATCAATAATTGCAAGTTCGATTGGTTCCATTTTATGTCCGTTTTCTTCCTTGAAAATAACTTCTGGTTTTGAAACTGCCACTTCATAGCCTTCTCTTCTCATATTTTCAAGCAAAATAGATAATTGAAGTTCCCCTCTCCCTTTTACAATAAAGGCGTCTGGTGAATCTGTCATTTCAAGCCTCATGCTTACGTTATGATTTACTTCTTTTTGCAATCTTTCCAAAATATTTCTTGAAGTTACAAATTTTCCATCTTGTCCTGCAAACGGTGAATCATTTACCATAAAAGTCATCGCAAGTGTTGGCTCATCAATATCAATTAATGGTAATGATTTAGGATTTTCCTTACTTGCTACCGTTTCTCCTATGTCAATTTGTTCAATTCCCGCAATTGTTACGATGTCTCCAGCAAATGCTACTTCCATTTCAACTTTTTTAAGCCCATCATATCCATAAATTCTAGTAACTTTACCATTTACCAAGTCACCATTTCTCTTAATTAACGTAATTTCCTGATTTTTTTCAATTTTTCCGTTATAAATTCTTCCAGTTCCCAATTTTCCTACATATTCATCATATTCAGTATTTGTAACAAGCATTTGCAACGGCTCATTTACGTCCCCTTCAGGATCTTCCACATGCTCCATAATTTTATCATAGAGTGGCTTCATATCTTTATCTTCATCTTCCAGTTCCAGTTTGGCATATCCATTTTTAGCTGATGCATAAACTACCGGAAAATCAAGCTGAATATCATTTGCCCCTAAATCTACAAATAAATCAAAAACAGAATCCACAACTGCATCAGGATCTGAATTTGGCCTGTCAATCTTATTAACTACTACAATTGGACGAAGTCCATGCTCTAACGCCTGTTTCAATACATATTTAGTCTGTGGCATAACACCTTCAAATGCGTCTACCAGAAGTAAAACCGAATCCACCATTTTCAAGATTCTTTGTACTTCCCCACCAAAATCGGCATGTCCTGGTGTATCCACAATATTTATCTTATATCCATCATAATGAAATGAAGCATTTTTAGAAAAAATCGTAATTCCTCTTTCCTTCTCCAAATCATTACTATCCATAATTCTTTCATCTACTTTTTCATGTTCTCCAAACGTCCCCGCCTGTTTCAATAAAGCGTCGACAAGAGTTGTTTTCCCGTGATCTACGTGTGCAATAATTGCAATGTTCTTAATTTTGTTCATTCTTTATTTTAACAAATTTTTTGTTAATTTTTCCTCCTTAAATTTAAAGTTTATAGCCATTTTCAGAAGTATAGAAATTTCCGTGTTATTCAATATCTTTATTGCTTTACTTTTACAATTGCATAACAATATAGTAAAACTGCCTTAAAATTGAACTCAAAAGCTATGACTATCTTACTCAAATCCTAAATTTATATAATTTTTAATAGTTCTATTTTAAATAGGTTCAAGTATATTTTGTGAATTTTATTCAGAAAACTCACCTAAGTATTATAACAAAAAAGACTGGAAAAATCCAGTCTAATTTATGGCATTTTTTTAATCATATAAATTTCCCTAGAGGCTTTTACATAATTATTATAACATATTTTATAAAAATGTTAATTACTGAAATTTTATTTTCCATTTTTATGGAAAAAACTTTGAAAAACTGTTATAATTATAAAAAAGTGGTAATAATTTATAAATCATAAATTATCAAATAGATTTATGATAAAAGAAATTATAAAAGGAGAATTAATTTTGAACAGAAGAATTATTTTTATATTTATATTTTTATTATTAGCAACTTTTTCCTGTACTCCGCTTTCAGAAGGACTTTCAATGAAAAGTCAGGTTTATAATGCGGATAATGTGGATTTTTACTATGATCTGACTTATAAAAAAGATGGAGAAACACATTATGAAAGGCAAATTTGGGATCAGGCTTATAAAATTTTGGATGAGGCACAGGATTTTTTTCTAATGGATATTTTTGTGTTTAATGATTTTGTTGGTAAAGGCGTGGAAGAAAAATTGCATCCATTGCCGCTTGCAGAAGAATTTGCAGAAAAAATACTGGAAAAGAGAAAAAAAGACCCAAATGTGGAAATTTATTTGATACTTGACGAAAGTAATACATTTTATGGGGCTTATGACAACAAGATGCATAAAAAATTGGAGCAGGCTGGAGTAAAAATTGGATATGTTGATTTAATGAAGTTGAGAGATCCGATGCTTGTTTATTCTGCACCATGGCGACTACTTATACAGCCTTTTGGAAATCCCAAAAATCGTGGAAAAATAAAAAATCCAATTTATGAAGGAACCGATAAAGTTACAATTCGTAGCATTTTGAGAGCATTAAATGCAAAAGCGGATCACAGAAAGCTAATTATGAATGAAAATACTGCCATGCTGACATCAGCAAATCCGCATGCAGAAGGATCAAAACATTCAAATGTAGCATTTAAATTTTCAGCACCGATATTAAAGGAAATTTACAATGCTGAAAAGCCAGTTGCAAGAATTACTAAAAAAGATGGAAGTTTAAAAAGAAGGCTTCCAAATAAGGATTTTAGCAAAATTCCGTTTTCTTCAAATGACAAGCTGAAAATACAATATTTTACAAATGATGCAACAGCTAAAGATATTTCAGAAGAGTTAAAAAATACACAATTTGGAGAAAAAGTTATCATTGCTCAATTTTTCCTTGCTGATAGAGGAATAATAAATGACATTAGAAAGGCGGCAAAACGTGGAGTAAAATTTGAGATAATATTAAATAATTCAGATGCCGGATTGCCAAATAAGGCGGCGGCTGGAGAATTAATGAAATATGCAAGAAAACATAACTATGACATAGATGTCAAATTTTATAACAAAGGTGAAGAAATGTACCATGTAAAAATGATGTCAATTCTGAAAAAGAATTATCTAATAACTTACGGAGGCTCTACAAACTTTACAAGAAGAAATATGAGAAACTATAATCTGGAAAATGAACTGAAAATAATGTCAGCTTACGATCAGAAAGTTTCCGAAGATATTTTAGACTATTACGACAGACTATGGACAAACAGGGATGGCGACTTTACACTACCCTACGATACACAAAAAAATGAAAAATTTATGAATGACATGTTATTTAGATTTATGGAAGTAAATGGATTTGGAGCCTTTTAAAATTATTTAGACCTGTTCGATAACTATACAAACTCAAAATTTAATAAAATAAATTTTCTGAAGCAAGGGGTCTTGCCCCCTTGTATAGATAAAAAACTTAGGTTATCGAACATATCTTTTGTAAAATAAAGCCATTCAATAACCATCTCAAAAGTATTCAAACAATTTTTTTAATAAGTTAAATTACTATTAATAAATATTATTTCTTTAATTTTTGTGTAAAATGGGGATACAAGGGCATGCCATCTGATGCCCTTGCGTTAAAAAATATATAAATAAAATAAGAAAAAACAATTATTAATCAAAAAAACTAAATCTAAAATTATAGAAAAAATTATTTAGTTGAATACTTACGAATAAATTATTGAGCAAATTTATATATAATATAAAAAAGGGGGATTTTTATGGAAAGTAAAGTTAAGATTGAAAAAATAAATGAAAATGATTACAGTAGAATCTTTGCAATTTCTGATCTTCATGGTCAATATGACTTATTTTTAAAATTGCTTGAAAAGATTGATCTAAAAAGAGAGGATTTGCTTTTAATTTTGGGAGATATTTGTGATAGAGGCAAAAAATCTTATGAAATTTATATGAAATGTATGAAAATGACAAAACTTGGATATAATTTAAAATTTATTTTGGGAAATCATGAGGATATGTTACTGGAAGATTTAGAAAATGATTATCCATTAAATTATGAGATAGAATATTCGATTTATAAAAATTCTAAATATTTTAAGGAAAAAAATATAGAAAAATGGCATAAAGAAAATTTTTTTACAGAAATAAAATGGCTAGTAAAATGGCTAAAAAATTGTCCGCTTATAATTTATGGAAATGAAAATATTTTTGTTCACGCAGGATTAGATTTGAGTAAAAATCTAGAAAACCAAGAAAGAGAAAATGTTCTTTGGACACGCGAAAAATTTTGGATAAATAAAAAAAATCTCCTTGAAGAATATAAAAATAAATATATATATTTTGGACATACACCCAATATGGATGGTAAAATATCTAAAAAAACTGACAAAATCTATAATATTGATTGTGGTGCATTCTTTACACATTCATTGGGATGCATGGAAATAAAAAATAAAAAATTAAAGGGTAAAAAGGAAATTTACGTGCACTGCTAAAATTCTATTTTGATTAACGGTTTATTTTAAAAGGAGATAAAATGAAAAAAATTCCTGTTGGTATTGATTATTAAAAAAAATTAATAGGAATGAAGGCGTATTATATCCATAAAACTAGGTTTATTTCTCAAATTTTAGATGATATTGCAGAAGTAAAGTTTTTTACACGTTCAAGAAAATTTAGAAAAACTTTAAATATGTTAACATTGAAATATTTTTTTGATATCATAAATTGCAATATTAATTGCGACATTTTACCAAATTTTTTTTAAAAGATAATTGAAAAAATAACAAGAGCAGTTCAATTGGCTGCTCTTTTTTGTTTCCTAAAAAAAGAAGAGCCACCATCTCTGGCAGCCCTCCCCTCATTTCTTTTGAAATATTCCTCGCATTCCTGAAAAATGAATTTCTTAATACAATACTTTCAATCCCAGTCCTGCTTTGAAGTTGTGTCCCTTCGTGTCGTATCCTGTGTTTATATTGAAGCCGAATCTTCCATTGTCTAGTCCAAGTTTCAAGTCTGACTTGAAGTTTCCTCTCTTGTCTTCCTTGTCCCCTCTTATTCCAAAGTAGTCTGTCCATGCTCCTACGATTCTTGCTTCATTTTCCACATCATACAGTTTTCCTATTTCATTTTCATATCTGAATCCCAATACCGCTGTCAAGATTGAGTTGTCAAATACTGGCTGGCTGTATCTGAAATCTATTCCTGCGCTTGGTTTTACTGATATGTAGTCATCGCTCTTAACATTTAATGCCATGTCTCCATTTTCGTGGATTGATGAGAATCTTCCATATTCCGCTCTTATTCCTAAGTTCGGCACTATGCTGAATCCATCATTTACTACGAACGCTTTCTCAAGCCCTGCATTAAGTCCTGCACCGTATGAGTAGTAGCTTGATTTCGCTCTGAATTGCTGGTCTATTACCCAGAATCTACGTTTCATGTCATTTCTTCCAATGAATCCGTCCCCTCCAATACTAAGGACAAATGTTCCGTTGCTGTCAAGCGGGATTGACTTAAATGCTCCGAACTTAGCCATCGCTTGGTTTTCATACGATTTAGACAGATCCTTGAATGTGTAGTAGTTGTTTACAACTCCTGCATACCATCCTGAAGACTGTCCCAGTCTTACAGTCTCGTCTTCGTGAACGAATGCAAATCCACCTGCGTTGCTGTACCAGTCAGGCATTCCTGCAGTGTCAGTCTTGTATTCGTTTCTTTGTCCAAATGCCTTAAATTTATTGGAGTCCTTAGAACCGTTGCTTTCACTTCTAAGTCCATTAATTTCTCCGCCAAGAATATCAGATGTTGCCTTAATTCTTTGCTGAACTCCTCCATAAATGTGTCCTCTCATTTGGTCAAAGGCTTGAGCCAGTATGTGCCCTTCTCCGTTACCTAGGCTGTTCAGCTTGTTGAAGATAACTTTTTCAGCACTTTCTGGTTTTGCGATCTCGTAGATGTTATCCAGGTTGTTTGTGAAGTTTACTAGAGATTTATCGTCATCATAAGCAAATGAATGATAAGGCACCTTACTCATGTAAATTTCTGATAATTGGTTGTTAGAGTCTAGTTTTGCCAATACTTGCCAAGTCAAGCTTGCAGAAAGAACATTTACTTTTGCTCCTCCAGGCAATCTTGACAATGAATCATTAAACGGTTTTAGGATGTTGCTCTTAGTTACATTTCCGTTTTCATCAACTTTATCCCCTATTCTGATTGCCTTAGAGTTCGTATACAATGTTGCTTCCGGTCCAAAGTACAGGTCAACTTTTCCTAATTTAGGCAAGTTTTGGATTCCGTCAATCGGGTTAGTATATCTGACTCCTGATGTATCAACATACATTCCGATTGATGTTACTTCTGATAGAGGTTCCTTGTATGCATGTTCCCATACTGGGTTGCCCCATTCATTCTTAGCTGAAAGGTCAATTATTCTTGTTCCTCCAGTTTGTATGCTGCTGCTTACTGTTATGTTTTTAGCCCAGTCTCCAGGGTTTGCCGCATCACTTTCAACATTGAAGATCGGTGTGTCGATTCCGTCAACGCTTACCTTAGTTATAGGCACGATGTCTGGAGCTGTTATAGTTGTTCCGACACCTGTTGTCTTAGGATTTCCGCTTGTTCCTTCCTCAATTGAGCTTTCTGTTCCTCCGTAAAGGTCTGTTCCGCCTTTTCCGTTAGTCTGTCCTGCTGTTACTGCAGATGTTGAAGTGTATCTTGGGTCTGTTGACTCAAGCACTTCTGTCGGATTTCCGTTTGCGTCTACTATGAATCTTGAACCGTCTGTTACAATTCCGTAAGATCCTGATCCTGTTACATTAATCTTACCATAGTTCTTAATGTATCCTCCGTTAATTGCAACTACCCCTTTCAGGCTTTGGGCATTACCTTCAATTTCTCCATAGTTTTCCCCGATCGCTCCACGGTCTAGGTACATACCAATTGCGCTTTCGCCTTCAAGATGAATATTACCATAGTTTATTGCCTTAGACCCGGCACCAGTTGCGAACATACCGATACCTTCTTTTTCCTTGACGTTGATTGTTCCCCTGTTTATGATGTATCCTTCTTCTGTCGTCTTGTCAAAGTTTCCGTCTGTCTTGTAGTGGTTTCTACCTGCTGCCATCGCTGCCGAGTATTCCATGTTTACAGTGTCAGACATACCTGTTGTAATTGTTCCGTAGTTTGTTGACGGAGCGCTTGTATTTGCCGAAAAGATACCTACGTTTCCATACCCTCTTGCTGTGTTGTTGTTGTCAACGTCATATTTAGATCTCAGGTCAATTGTTCCAAAGTTGTCCATTGAACCTTTAGTATAGTAAGCTGTGTTGTAATCCCCGTTCATTGTTACGTTTGCCCATGACTTACCTCTTGATGCTGTGTCTGCTGAATAGTAGTACACTGCATTTCCCTGCTCCTTAGTTTCTTCTGGAACTTTAGGGTTTGATGGGGCTGTTGATTTAACTTGCCCTCCTGCAGTTCTGTTGGAAGCCAGTACAACTGTCGGAGCATCTGTCGCTGTTTTTGAACTAACCTTTCCGCTTGCGTCAAGAGTGTAAGTACCATCACCAATTGTTACGTTTGTTGCAGGTCCTCCATTCTTTTCAGCCATAACGATACCGTAAGAGAATCTGTCAACATCCATGTCAGCACTTACATTAATGTTTCTTGCAACGCTTCCTTTATCAATATATACCCCAATTGCAGAGTCAAGTTCTCTTGGCTTGTCTAAATTAGATAACAAGTCGTTTGCATTTGAGTATTGTCCATTTTGTCTATCAATAGGGTAAGCCCCTGGCGCTGTTGAAACTCCTGATGTTGTTTGAACATGTCCCATTACAGTATCATTTCCTACTAAAATCTTAGTTTGCTGGATATTTACATTTCCGTCTCCAGAGTAAATACCGTAGTTGTTTCTGTTAATTGTAATCTTAGACTTGCTTCCATCTTCCTTAGAGTCAGTGTTTACATTATATCCGTAAATAGCCCAGCTTCCGATATTCTTGTTATTTGTAGAATCTCCAATTGTAATATCTCCACGGTTTGTGATAGTTGTATCAAGTTTGTTAGTAGAGTTTGCAAAGATTCCTACATTAACTTTCTTCATATCTTCAGAAGTTAGCGTACTAGCCTGTGCATCTAGCGAGTCGTTAAGCTTAATCTTACCAAAGTTTACGAATGTTCCCTTGTTGACTACTGCACCGTAAGCTCTTACGTTAGTCTTAGATGATGAATCTTCTTCAATATTACCTCTGTTAGTTACAGTATCTGCACCATCGTTAGTGTTTACCAAGATACCAGCGATTCCTTTGTAAGTTCCACCATTAACAGCAGCCACTTTAGATTTGGCTTGTTCGTAAGCCAAGTCTACTGGACTTGTAGCATTGTTAGTAAATTTGATATCTAAGTCATTTGTAGCTTTTGTAACTTGAACATTTTTTCCACCGAATGCCATTGCAAATCCATTTTTATCATTAGCACCGTGGTAGTTATATTGGAAAGTCTTTTGATGATTTGCACCGTCTGCAATATGAGAATCATCCATTGCCCATAATCCTACTCCGTTATCTTCAGTTTGTACTGTGAATTTCTTAGAATCTAATGTAATATCAGCACTTTCGGCATAAATACCTATACCATTTTTACCTGTCGATATATCATTTCCACCCATAGCTAATGTTGTACCTGTATAAGCACCTGCACCTGTTTTTGTTGCAGAACCTACTGTTGCATCACTTGCAAATGATGCTAAAGCGCCATTATCGTCACCTTTTAATTTAATAGTTCCACCAGCATTTGTGTAACCATCTGCATAATTTTCATTTTCATTTACTAATGCAATACCAATACCTTTAGCATCTAAACTAGCAACATCTTTATTTCTTACATCAATACCTGTTGTACCTGCTGTGCTGTTTGTATATTCAATAACAACTTTTGAAGCATCTGCATTATTGTTATTTCTAGCATAAATACCAGTTGCTTGATCTCCTTCAACATAAATTACACCATCTTCATGTTTAATACTAACTGAATTATCAGTTCCATTATAGCTAACAGGAGTATCAGAAATTCCTACGATACCATAGTTTTTACCACTTGGAGCAATATCCGCAGATCTTGATGTTACTGAACTATTAGCTGCATATCCAGCGGCTTTATATTTACCGTTTACAACTATTTCGCTGCCTTTTTCAAGTGACAATACACTTCCATCAGTACCCATAATACCATTTCCGTGATCTACAAATAAACCAGTTTTATTCGATGCATCTTTTCCTATTTTAATAGTTCCATAATTTACCAATAAACCTGTTACAGGATTAGCATTGCTTCCACCATAAATGTCAACTGCACCTTTTTCAACATAGAATCCAGAATCCTCTTTCTTTGTTTTTTCCCATACTGGAGTACTTTGGTTAGTATTATTCCATCTATATAATGGGTTAGCCATTGCAAGACCTACATTATCGACTTGATAATTAGGCTTGTCAGTTCTTCCTTTATCTCTATGAGTTGCATCTCCTGAGATTGATGCTCCTGTTACAGTTATTTTATTAGATTCCATAGCAATGTCATTAAATGGATCATTGAAACCTTTTGTTCCTGTTACACTTGTTTTATATTGTGTTTCACCAGTTGTATTAACATCTTCAATAACCACATCTTGACCATCTATCTTTAATTGGCTATTTATCAATTTTGTATAAAGTTGATATTGATTATCAGCATGACCATGTGCATAAGCTCCTGTTGCAGTATTATTAATTGCTGCCATTTCTCCAGCATACTTTGCTACTCCTTTTAAGAAGTCTGAACTAGTTCCAGCTTGTCCGCTACCCCATTTAATTTCATCTTTTGCCTGATTAACAAGTCCAATTACAACATCATTAGATTTAATTTCTGTAGTTACTTTGCTCATTCCACGATATTTAGCAGCTTTCCATCTGTCTCCTTCAGTACCAGAACCAGGATTATTTACATCTTTATGGTAATCAGAAATTGCATATCCACCGTTTATATTGTTTTCATATTTATTTCCATAAGCGTTTCCATTTAATAAAATACCATCATACATATTAATTGTTGTATCTTTATTAAATGTAATTGCTGCTTCATCACCTGAAATAGAACCTATATTATTTCCATTTGATACTCTTAATACATAGAATGGAGATTTATCTTTGTGGTCATTTTGTGTACCAACATAAGCCGCAGCTCCTCTTCCTCCTCTTGTGTCAGTTCCATCGTTTACAGTTAATCCAACATTATTTTGGTGAGTAATGATACCATTAAATTTAATTTGCCCATAGTCAGTTGCAAAAAGTGCTCCATTTTCTCCACTTACTACATGTGCTGCACCTGCTGTTGCTGTTGAACCATCAAAAGGTGTATCAGTTCCATTAGCAAATTCTACTATTGATCCAAGACCTTTAGCATAAGCACCCATACCATATATTAAAGATCCGTTAACATTTGCTGGATCTTCTTTTGTAGAAGTTTGAGCAGTAGCACCTTGAATAAGGACTCTTCCTCCATTAACGGCAAGGGCTCCTATATTATTATAAGTTGTTTTTCTATCATCAGCAGTCCATCCTGAACTAGCATTTAATACAAGATTATCAGCAGCTATTATATTCCCATTAATCTTAATTGTTGAAGGTCCAATATAAAGTGTAGATGTATGTGGAGCTTGACCATCAGCATAAGCGATTATTGAATTATATGCTCCTGCTCTTGTATTTCTTGCAGTACCAACAGGTATATCTTTTGAATGACCATTATTAGTTGTATTATATCCTTGTAAAACATATCCACCATTTTTAGCCCAATATGCAACTCCATTTCTAGAAACCATATCTATTGGAGCATCAAACACAACAGTTGAAGGATTTACAGCATCTGTAGTTGTGTGCGAGTTTGGATACAATGAAGGATCAAATTCCCCATCAGCATATCCCATAACAGTATTTTCAGATGTAACTCCTAAATTAACGCCATAACCTCTTGTCAATCCAGAAGTATCTACGTCATAACCATCAGTAATTGTACCACTATTAGCAGTATTTGTTACATTAACTCTTGTACCATTGTTTGCATAAACTAATGTAGAATTTACTGCATATTTTCCAAAACCTACGTTAAGATCTGTAACATTAACCGCTGGTGCTGTTACAGGATTATTTCCCATAAAGAATGACTTACGAACTCCTGATCCTTGCCCAGATGAAGCAAGAATGGCAATATTATTATAAACTAGATGTTTATCAGTAGAATTTCCACCACTCATAGCACCTTGTATTTTAATATCTCCAGCAAATACACCTGTTGCACCTGCACTTTGACCAGAATTTTGAAGAGCTACAATTATATTATTATTTCCTCCCATTTGAACGTCACCTAATGTAAGGCTTCCTCCATCCACATAAGCTAAGTTATCAAATGCAATATTATCATCGCCTTTAACATATATTCTACCTTTACCAGTTATTGAACCATTATATTCTAATAATTTATCATCTCCTACAGCACTAGTACCACTCTTATTAGTAATAGTTAAAGAAGCTAGAGTACCATTATTAACTTTATATACAGAATTATTGTTTCCAGAAAATACCACATCTACAGGACCAGTAATTGATGAAGTACCTCCAGCGTTATTTTGAATATTAAATGCTATGTTATTACCATTATTATTTCCCCATCCTCTAACAATACTATTTCCAGAGAATGTCATAGTGTTAGTAGAAGCACTTCCATTACTTAATACATATCCTGCATTTCCAGTTGAATTACCATTATACAGTTCCACATCAACACTAGAAATAGTATAAGTACCATTATTCAAATGTGCAAATGATCCTCCTGGATTATCTTCACCAATATATCCAGTAAGACTTGTTAAGTTTGCTCCACTTCCAGTACTATTATATATCAAAGTATCTCTGTATCCTGATTGATAATCTCCATTACCAGCCATATAAAAACTACTCCAATAATTATTATAATAAGAATTAGTATTATACCAATTAGTACCAACAGTTTCTTCTATTGTTTTTTGTAATGCCCAATTTCTAGCATCTGTCGCATTCCCATAAGCAGGACCATTCGTTCCCCCAGCCGAAGTTCCATAATATGTTGCTGCTGGTGGTGTACCTACTGTAGTTACTGTCAAAGTATTGTAAGTTTTTGATGTTCCAACAATGCTTTCTGTTTTAGCATTTAAATAATAACTATACAAATTATTACGTAAATTAGTTACATTAGTATCGTAATTCCATCCATAAGAACCATTCCAATGTCCCCAACTAGTTATACTTCTATCATAAATGTCATCATATCCTGTAGAAGAATTATTGTATCCTGGCGTATAGTAGGGATCTCCATTGTTTGGTGTACCCAAACTATAAGCAATATGTGCTTTAAATTCTGTTTCTGGGTTCCACCAATTATTATATGAAGTACTATTAGCATAAACAGTATCACTCATACGACCTTTAATAGTATAATTGACTCCATTATGTAAAGTTCCATTAGCGATTGTTGTGCTAGTAGTTCCTGGACCTTGATTATTAACTGTAGTATGATTCCATCCATCATAAGTTCTAAAATTTCCAGCTATATCAAAAGTATTTCGAGCTCCCCACGAAGTATTTCCTGCTCCTTTTGAATTTACATTTGTAATTGATGCAACTCTTGGAGTATAACCTTGTGTTGGAACACTGGTATCAATTGTTCTAGCATACATAGGATCTGGATTTAAATTAGGAGCTTTTGGAACATTGATATTATCCAATCTTTCAGGCACATAAGGCTTATAAGGCTCATGTATATTAGCCGGATTGATTGTCAATGAATTTGGCTCCTGATTTCTCGGAATATTCAAGTTAGTTGCTCCATACAAGTGCTTATCCTTGTCAAACACGTACTTGGTCAAGTCGTTGTCTCTCTTGTAGTATTCAAGAAACTTTCCTCCTCTACCTCTGTAAGTAGTCCCCCAGTCATTGTTTGTATATCCTGTTCCAAACTGGAATGATGCCCATGGGCTCTTTATTACCTGATCTCCCTGCTTCAGCAGCTGAGCCAGTTCGCTTTCTGCCCCTCTTAGTGATCTCTCGTTTTCCTGTCTTGCACGCATGAAGGACTGTCTCAGATCCGTTATGGCATCGTATGTCTGTGCCGTAACTTCCTGCTGTTCGCTTGCCACGTCAGCATGAAGTTTTGGGGCAATTGTTAAAAGACCTGTTATCAGGAAAGAGATAAGCAGGCTGTCAGAATAATGTACGTCTTTACATCTTTTTACAAACGATCGCAAGTCCTTTGCAATCTGTCGCAGATTATTACTCATGTTTCCTCCTCAAAATTATGTGGACAGCGAAGGCCGCCCGGTTAATGTCTGGCTTGACAAAGCCAGTATCAGAATAGTCTCAAGACCTTTCAAACGGATTAAGGTAAAGCTGACAAGCCCAGTAAAAATGGAAGCGGGAGCGGAAAGAGACCTTAAGGGGGGCCATAGAGGATTATTTTATAGTAAAATTTAATATTTTATTTAATATGATAAGTTTTAGAAAAAAATTGTTTAGTAATATTTACATAATATCTCCATTAAATTTTTAATATATTTGATAAATATTTTTAAATAAATTTTAGTAAAATATATAAAATTATTAATAAAAAAGAAATTTTTTTAGGAGCAGAGATGAAATTTAATATTAACCTTATTTAGTTATTCTGTAAATAATGTTCATCATAACAAAAAGGACTAGAAAAATCTATCCTTTAATGTTTACTTTTTTTATTGGAATTAATATATCTTTATACAATCTATAAAATGTAATAAAAAACTTGACAAAAAGCGATTATTGTTGTAAACTATACAATATAAAAGGATTACAAATGTAAATATAAAAGGAGGTGAGAATATGAAAGAAAGCTGCAAGATTGATAAAAAACAACATATAACGGATGCAGAATGGGAAATAATGCGAGTTGTGTGGGCAAATAGCGAAGTTACTAGCAAGTTTGTTACAGAGGTGCTTTGTGAGAAAATGAACTGGAAACAGGCTACAATAAAGACATTGTTAAACCGACTACTGGAAAAGAATATTTTGAAAAAGAGGGAAATTGGGAACAAGTATATTTATTCGACGGATTTTATGGAAAAAGAAGTAGCTAACAGTTATATATTAGGAACTTTTGATAAAATTTGTAAAACAAAAGTTGGTGAAATGATTGGAAAAGTTATTGAGAACAGTGAACTGAGTTTTAACGACTTGGACTTAATTTTA